>JAAHIC010000301.1 GCA_010671965.1 Leptolyngbya sp. SIO4C5 | reverse complement strand
AGTCATATAAGCAGCTCAATCGTCTTAAGTTTCAAGTTATTTATGAACTAGAACAGGATTTACCCTTTCCTATGTATCAGAGGGAATGGGATATTCTTGTAAATGAAAAAAACAGCTCTGGATATTATCGGCTTACGGCTATTGAAAAATATATTCCTTTGGTTTTGGCAGTTCCTTACCTGATTCTATTAATTCTCTCTATAGCTTCTCTTATAAGTAGGTTGCCGTAAATAAAATGAGCATTTGTAGGTTGCGGTTGAGGAACGTTGGCGTAGCCTTGCTGGAGGCAATAAATCAACGCCCGCATGGATTACGCTTCGCTTTAGCGCAGCCATGTCCGAAGGGCTTTATCCATCCTATAAATACATAAGGCCATCTACTTATCTAAGCAGTTTAAGCAGCCAGCCAGTGACAAATGGCCTGGTTGACCTGTTCGGGGCATTCATCGTAGAGACAGTGGCCTAAATTAGGAAGTTCTTGCAGCTCAACAGCGGTGCTCAGACTGGCTACATGGCGACCCCAGCTAATCGGGATGACCCGATCGGCTTGGCCCCAGAGCAGCAGCGTTGGCACTTTGACCTGGGCTAGCAGCATTTGGGTGGCGGGGCTGAAGCGCTCATCAGTGCGAGACTTGACCAGGTACATCAGCGTTCTAGCAGCACCGCGCTCAGCAGTTGGATGAATGAATGACTCTATTAGATCGGCCGTTACTCGCTCTGGCTTGGTGTAGATTGATTGCAAAACGGCCCGAATAAACCAGTTCCGCCGTGCTAAGCGAAACAGGGGACGAATCAAAATTGGAGATGAAAACCAGTCTTCAAACTTGCTCGCAAGCTGACCGCTCCAGCCTGTCAGTAGCTCTTGGCGAGCTGCTGGCAGCGTCAGCATAATCAGGCGATCGACCATTTCTGGATGGGTGGTAGTAGCGGCTAGCGCGACTAAAGCCCCCAGAGAGTGACCCAGTAAAATCATCGGTTGTCCCAGCCAGGTCTGCCAAAAGTCAATTATCTGCTCTACCCAGAGGTCGGTGCCGAAACGAGTTGCGGCTTTCTCTGAGCCGCCAAATCCCAGCAAATCGATAGCATAGACCGGATGATACTGGCTTATGGGCGTCAGGTTGTCGCGCCACTGCTGCAGGCTAGCGCCGAAGCCGTGTAGCAGTAAAATCGGAGTGGCACTGGCGGCGGTAGGTGTACCCGGTGGTAGGTAGGTGTAGCGAATGCGCCAGCCGCGCCAGAACCAAATCCGCTGATTTCCCAATGTCGCTTTTAGCGTTGCCATTGTGCTTTCTCCTTCAGTAGCCGGGAGGTGGAGTAAAATCTCCGGTGACTTTAGCAATTTGCTTGGCGATCGCCAGCAGTTCGCGATCGCACCAACGCCGCCCCACAATTTGTACGCCCATCGGCAAACCTGCGGGGCTGAAGCCGACAGGGACCACAACAACTGGATTGCCGGTGAGATTAAAAATGCTGGTGTAGGAGCAGCCCGCCGACAGGTAAGACAAAATCTTAGACTCTATGATCATAGGCCGCCCTAACACCGCATGGGGAAAGGCTGGCTGCGGACACACCGGGCAGATCCAAGCATCCCAGTCTCCCAAAAAGGCCTCAAGCTGGCTGATGAAGCGATCGCGGCGAGCCATTGCCCGGCTCGTGCGGGTAAAGCTCAGCCGCATACCAGAGACAAAGCCCCGCGCCGTCGGCCCGCCGGGAACAAACATAGGGGGTACTAGAGACAACAGCCGATAGAGATACATCTTCCAGTCGGCCTCTTTGCTATACAGCTCAGTCACGGCAATCTCGCCAAAAGTTTCCCAGGCTTCGCCGTAGTTGAAATCCAAAGGACTACACTTTTTTACCTGAGCGCCGCGATCGCTCAGCGTCTGGGTTACTTTCTGCAGCATGACGTTAGTTTCCGGCGTGACTGGAATGTCACCAAAGTGATCCGTCCAAGCGAGGCGAAGATTTTCGAGAGAGGGCACTTGGGGGACAGTTTGGGGAACCGGGGGAACCTCCCAGTCACGGCCATCCGGCCCTTCAATCAGCATTAAACCTAGCTCTAAGTCTTCAATGCAGCGGGCAATCAGTCCGGCAGAAACCTGCTTGCGTAGGCTACGAGGGCGATTGGGCAGGGGTGGCAGTTGACCCACTAGAGAAACGCGGTTTTCGGTGGGTTTGAGGCTAAACAAGCCGCAGAAGTGGGCTGGAATCCGAATCGAACCGGCCGCATCACTGCCTAACTCCATTGCCGATAGCCCTGCTGCCACCGCAGCGCTGCCGCCTCCCGTACTGCCACCGCAGGTATAGTCTAAGTTCCACGGATTATTGGCCTGGCCGAAGAGGGGACTATCGGTTTGTAAATCTTTTGCCAGCTTCGGCATGTTGGTTTTGCCGAGCACGATTGCTCCGGCTGCCTTCAGCCGCGCCACGGCTGCTGCATCTCGCTGAGGTACGTAGTGCTTCAACGGCGGATAGCTGACCGTCGTTCGCAGACCCGCCGTTTCCCAATTGTCTTTAATCGTGATTGGAACGCCGTGCAGAGGCCCCCAGAACTCGCCGCGAGCGATCGCGGCATCTGCGGCCTGTGCCCGCTGGCGGGCAGCCTCAAAATTGGGGGTGACAATGGCGTTGAGGGCGGCATTGTGCTGCTTGATCTGGCGCAGATGAGCTTCGAGAACTTCGGTGGCGGAAAACTGGCGATCGCAGATGCCCTGGCCTAGGGCATGAGCCGGTAAAAAAATAAGGGAAGCCTGATTGACCATAGGAACTGTCAAAAAACTAAAAAGGCCAACAAGCTAAAATATAAGGCCAATACCTGGGCCTCACTGTCAGGCAAAGCGGGATTGGCGTCATCTGGAGAAAGTAGGAGTGTTTATGAACCGTTCGTGGATCAGCGCAGCGATCGCCTGTTGCCTCGCCCTCTTCGTCCTATCGGGCTGTTCTCCTAGCGTCACCCACAGCAATCCTGGCACTCCCTATCGCCAAACGACGCCCAGCCCAGATGGCATCGGCAAAGTCTATCTAGGGCGAGAAATTTCTCAGGTGATGGGGCACCGGGGTGCAGCTTGGCTAGAGCGATCCAGCCGTAAATTTGAGGAAAATCCCGGCTTAGCGGTGGATTTGTTAGCATTGCAGCCGACCGATACCGTCGCTGACATTGGCGCAGGTACCGGGTATATCAGCTTTCGGCTAGCCCAACAGGTACCCGCTGGCAAAGTCTTGGCGGTGGACATTCAGCCAGAAATGCTGGAAATGCTGGCGGCGCGAAAAGCGGCAAACGGGATTGAGAATGTCGAGCCAGTGCAAGGAGACGTAGATGATCCCCACCTACCTGCCGCCAGTCTTGACTTGGCGATTATGGTGGATGCCTACCATGAGTTTGCCTACCCCCAGGAGATGATGACCCATCTGGTAGAAGCGCTGAAGCCAGGGGGACGGGTGGTATTGGCGGAATACCGAGCGGAGAATCCGTTCATCGCCATTAAGCGGCTGCACAAGATGAGCCAAAAGCAGGTGAAAAAAGAAATGGCAGCGGTTGGCCTCACGTGGCAAAAAACGGATGAATCCCTGCCGCAGCAGCATTTAATGTTTTTTGAAAAACCTGCCTGATGCCTCAAAATCTTACGGCTTGCATTCGGCCCCTGAGATGGGAGAATAGGGAGTGGCGATCGCAACTCAAGACATCATGACTATGCTGAAGCGGATAGCAGCTTTACTACTGGTAGTAGTCGCGCTGAATTTACAGGGCTGTGTTACAGCAGGCAGCGGCCTCAAAAGCTACGTAGACAGCTACAAGGGCTATCAGTTTCTCTATCCGACTGGCTGGCTAGAGGTCAATACCAGCAATGCTGATGTGGTTTTTCACGACCTGGTCAACGATACCGAAAACGTCAGCGTCGTGATTAGCGAAGTACCAGAAGGTCAAACCCTGCAGGATTTAGGCGATCCTACCGAAGTGGGCTACAAGCTTTCTAAAAGCATTACGCAGATGGCTGGAGGCGATCGCGATGTCCAGCTGATCAGCGCCCAGGAAATTCAGTCTGATGACGAAACTTATTACATCCTGGAGTATTTAGCTGATTTGCCTTCGGGGCTGCGCCATAACTTAGCCAGCGTCATTGTCCGCCGAGATCAGCTTTTCACCTTTAATGCCTCCACCCGCGAAGAGCGCTGGGACAAAATGAAAACTCTCCTGAAGCAGGCAGTGGCGTCCTTCTCCGTTTACTAAACCGCTATGATGCCTCAGTTTGTTCTGGCTTCAGCTTCGCCAGCGCGGCGGCAGCTACTGGTGGCTGCAGGCATTCAGCCTTTTGTCTGTCCCAGTCGCTTTGATGAAGATCAGGTCCGAATTGCTGACCCGGCTCGGCTAGTAGAGGCCTTAGCGGTGGGCAAAGCCGAAACAGTCGCCCCCCAGTTTGCTGACGCACTGGTTTTAGGCTGCGATTCGGTGTTGGCGTTCAACGGCCAGATTTACGGTAAGCCTGAGAACGCAGAGGCGGCGATCGCCCGCTGGCAAAAAATGAGGGGGCAGGTGGGCGAACTCTATACGGGGCACGTTCTGCTCGATACCCGTCAGCAACGGCAGCAGGTACGCACTCAGGTTTCTAAGGTCTTTTTCGCCCAGGTGAGCGATCGCCAAATTGCTGCCTACGTCGCCTCTGGTGAACCGCTAAACTGCGCTGGCGCTTTCACGATTGACGGCAAGGGCAGCCTCTTTATTGAAAAAGTCGAGGGCTGCTACACCAACATCATCGGCCTCAGTATGCCACTGCTGAGGCAGATGCTGGATGATTTAGGCTACAGCGCTACCGACTTCTGGCACCGTTGAGAGATGAATTCGCGCAGCAGATATTAGCAGCGGTGAGTCGGGCTTGATCCGGCGCACACGCAACTCCTATCAGCGTCTTTACCCGCAAGTAGTGGCTATCGGTACCAGCCTGCCGCGATCGCTAGAGATTAATTTTTAAGACAGCAAAAGTTTTTGAGCTGCTAGGAAAACTAAAATTTCTGTATCGATAGATACAAAATTAAAGCCTATGACCGTTTCAACTTCTGTTTCTGCCAAACTAGCTGCTGCTGTCACTGGTTTCGTCCCCCAAGCCCAGCAGTGGGTAAAACTACGCGATCGCATCTCTGAGTACAGCGCTGAGGAAGCACTGCTGCTGTGTGAAGAAGCCGAGGGCCGCTGGCTGGCTTGGGTACCCGATCACGGTGAAGCCGTTCTAGATCGCGGTCAGATTTTCCAAAGCTAAGCAATTCACCTGAAAGATTGAGACGGAGAAGCGAAGCGTTTGCCTAGAGAG
The DNA here is from genome assembly GCA_010671965.1 of Leptolyngbya sp. SIO4C5. Taxonomy (GTDB): domain Bacteria; phylum Cyanobacteriota; class Cyanobacteriia; order Phormidesmidales; family Phormidesmidaceae; genus Sphaerothrix; species Sphaerothrix gracilis. The sequence continues at coordinate 714 of JAAHIC010000301.1, read as the reverse complement.
CAATCAAGAAAATTGCCGTCGCCAGTTTAACCCCCTCACTTGGCTCCAGTCTAGCGGGATACAGTTCGCGAGCTTGGTTTAATCCTTTATAAAACTGGGTCAAAGAACCGCTTGCAGTTAAAGCTTGCATAAACTCGTTCTAAAAGATATTTGCGGGATTTCTACTAGGTGGGAGTATAGAAGTCAGCATCTATAGTTTAGCTCTACGAAAAAACTAATCGACACGTTGCAGCTTCAAGTTGAATCCGTCCCCGCTTTAACTTCAATCTGCAGGTAGATATTAGTAAAAACTTCCTAGCCAGCATTTTCGTTCGACTGCGTTCACTTGAGATATTGATCTCATCAAGAGAAGTCTGATTGATCTCAGCCTCATCAACGCGTTTGTTTCAGAGATTTTTTCTTTGAAACAAATTGTGCAGAAAAACTGAGCATCTGTCTGATCCTCTTGGGCGGTTCTAACAAGCTATGGGGATACGCGATCGCCAAAATCTAGAAATAGCTCTCTAGCAATTCCTTTCTCAGGAATTTACCAACACAATGAAAAAAAATCTGCAAAAGCCTTTGTTGTTTTCGTCTTTAGCGGTAGCCGCGAGCGTCATCGTTCCTGCTATAAACCCTACTGCAGCCCAAGCCGTGACACCTCGCTCTATTCCTGCTTTTGGCTTTGGCTGTGTCAGCAATAACAATGCTGCCAGCCTCACAGTTAGCAGCATA
>JAAHIC010000300.1 GCA_010671965.1 Leptolyngbya sp. SIO4C5 | reverse complement strand
CTTGGACTTGAGCAGCTTATTCATGATTTTCAGTTCGAGAAAATTTTGCAGCTCAAGTCCAAGCCTGAGCGTTCTTTGCTCAGCCGGAATCTGCTCAATGAGCTGAGCTACTGCCACATCGTCGCACAGTTCTGCGGCGCGCTTGACCTGAGCCACCCAGTCAGCGGGCATTGTCTGAAAGCTGGCTGTCGTCAGTTTGGGCGGGACAGCTGACGCGCTAGCCCCATGGGCATCCTCTTCGCGGCTGGCGTAGCGATAGCGCAGGTGCAGGTGATTGGCCATCTTCAGGAATAGATCCTGCATCCGAAAAGGCTTACCCAGAAAGTCATCACAGCCTGCGGCGATGGCGCGATGGCGATCGCGCGCCATCGCGCTAGCGCTCAGAGCAATAATGCACGTGGCTTGGTTGCTTCCCAAAGCCGCCTCCTGCTGGCGAATCCGGCGGGCCACCTCATAGCCATCTATCTCCAGCATCCGTAAGTCCAGCCAGATTAAATCGGGCTGCCAGGACTGCCAAAGCGTCAAGGCTTCATGACCGCTGGCCGCATCTTTGACCTGCAGGCCCACTGTCTCTAAAAGCTGCCGCAGCATGTAGCGATTCTCGGACTGATCATCCACGACCAAAATGCGATGGTCTTTTTGCCCAGGTTCAAGGCCGATAACCGTCGGCAGTTCAGCGATGATGGTTCCAGTAGCTACAGGTGCGCTGAGATAGAGGCGGAAACAGCTACCATGACCCAAAGTACTTTCTGCCGTCAGATGACCGCCCATCAGTTCGGCAAAATGACGGCTGATCGTCAGCCCTAACCCTGTTCCTGCCGTAAAGCCTTGGCCGAGGCTGGTTTGCTCAAAAGCCGTAAAGATGCGCTCTAGATCTGCGGCAGCGATGCCGACGCCAGTATCGACAACTTCAAAGCAAAGCCGGACTGTTTTATTGGCGTTGCTGAGGGCTGTTGGCTGCTCGGCTGGCGGGCTGAGCGATAGGAGGCGCAGCGAAACGCTGCCTGCAGGCGTAAACTTGATGGCGTTGCCAACTAAATTAATTAGAATCTGGCGCAGTTTGTGAATATCAACTTCAATATAGCGAGTAACATCGCTGGCCTGCCAGGTGGTCAGCGTGAGTCCTTTGCTCTCGGCCTGCTGCTTCAGCATAGCGACCACTTCCTGCATTAGGGCTGCTAGGTCACAGCTCTCTGGCTGTAGGGTAATATGGCCTGATTCAATTTTTGAGAGGTCTAGAATGCTGTTGATCAAATCTAGCAGGTGAGCGCCGCTGCGATTGATAATGTTTACCTGCTTTCGCAACGTGTCGGGAAGTTGGCGATCGCGAGTAATTACCTGAGCTAGCCCCAAAATTACATTGAGGGGGGTTCTCAGCTCGTGGCTCATATTGGCTAAAAACAGACTTTTGGCCTGATTGGCCTGATTGGCGGCAGCGGCGGTCTGTTTCAACTGCAGTGTTTGCTGCTGTACCTGGGCGAACAGCTCTGCCTGCTGTACGGCTACGCCGAGCTGATTGCTAGTTTGCACCACAATGTTCATATCAGATTCTTGCCACTGACGCGGATGGCGATTCTGATAGACCGTCAGCCAGCCCCAGAGCTGATTGCCCTGCCATATAGGCGCGGCAATTGAGGCTTGGGCCTGAATTTGCTGCAAAAAGAACTGCTGGCTAGCCGGTAGCTGCGCTTGGGAAGTATCTTCAATGCAGAGGCAGAACTGTTCCGGGCAGTCTCCCTCGCGCTGACCTGACTGCAGGCGACTGTCAGCAACGCTGGCCTGCTGCCTAAACCGTTCCACTGTAGGTTCCTTCGCCGATGACAAAGCCTGGCGCAATTCTGCATCCGCTGAGAGGACGGACATCCATCCTGGCTCTAGAGACTCTGCCACAAACTGACCGCTGCCATCGTCTGCTAGCTGATAAAGAACAACGCGATCGCAGCGTAAAACCTGACGCAGTTCCTCCACAGTGGTGGCAAAAATTTGACTAATATCAAGTGTTTGCCGCATGTGCTTGATCAAGCGGGCCATAGCCTGCTCCCGCGCTAGTCCCTGACGCAGGTCGTGTTCGGCCTGCTTACGCAAAGTCACATCTTCAAACAGGTAGAAATAACCATAGCGGGTCGCCTCGCTACGGACCTGACCATAAATCCGCCGCAGAATGCGACCGTCCTTGAGGGGCAGTTCGTCTTCAGTCACGTCAGTGTCCGGATGGGCAGGCGTCGCGGTCGCCAGCAGCTCCTCCAAGTCAGTAAGTTCAAGGCACTGTAGCAGCAGTTCCTTGTCGCTGAGTCTGCCTGCGGCTACGTCTGCTGCCAGTGCTTCCAGCCGCCAAATTTTAAAGAACTGACGGTTGACGGCTAAGACCTCGTGGGTCTGGGGATCGGCTACTAACAGGCCCATTGGTAGGGCCTGATTGAGCGAAGCCAGTAAGACCTCCCGCCGCCGCAGCTCGGCTTCTATGCGCTTGCGTTCAGTAATATTGCGCACCATTACCAGCAGGCGATCGCTGGGCAGCGGCACGACGCGGATTTCTTCATCTACTGTTTGTCCCGCAATCTTGAACTGATGCTCGTAAATTTGCATTTTGCGAGTAGCACTTGCCCGCGCAATCGCCTGCATTTGCTTTTGCGCTAACGCAGGTGGTAGCAGATGGTCAACGGTAGCGTGCTTTTCAGACAGCAGACCGCCAATGAGCGGGGTCACATTATGTCCTGGAATATGATCTATGTAGTGACCGTCCGCATCGGTATAGATCAGCAGATCCGGAATGGCCTGCAAAATTAAGCGATTTGTGGCTTCGCTAGCCTGGAGAGCGGCTTCTGCCTGTTTGCGATCGCTGATATCCTGCACGATTGCCATGTCGGCAAAGGCCTGTCCAGCTTCGTCATAAACCAGAGAGAGGGTAATGCTAGTCCAGATGGGGGTACCGTCTTTGTGAAAATAGCGCTTTTCAAAGGTGAAGGAGGGTAAATCGCCCTGGTAGAGCTGCTGCAGCTCGGTGCTGTAGATGGCGATGTCTTCCGAATTGGAAACTTCCTGATAGGTAAGCTGCAGCAGCTCAGCTTCGCTGTAGCCTAGAAGCTGACAAAAGCTTTCGTTAACGCAGAGAAAACGGCCAGTCCTGAGATCTGCCTGATTGATACCGACCGCAGCTTGCTCAAACACGGCGCGAAACCGGGCTTCGCTTTGCCTGAGCGAGGCTTCAGCCTGCCGCTGGGAGGTGATGTTATGACTGACAATCAAAACAGAGGCGACCTGCTCGTCAATTAGTTCCGGGATTAAGCGGGCCTGCCAAAAGCTGCTGGCGGGCTGACCGGGATAGGTAAAGCGCAGCGTATATTCCTGCTGGGTTGAAAAGACCTGACCCATCGTGGCTTCCCACAGGTCTACTAGATCTTGAGGAAAGCCTAGCTCTCGATTCGTTTTGCCAATGAACTCAGCAGGGGCAATGCCGGTAATCGCTTGAACGGCAGGGTTGATATAGCAATAGCGGTACTGACGATCGAGGCGAGAGACAACATCAGGTGAATTTTCGACCAAGGCGCGAAATTCTCGTTCTCGCTGATGTAGCTGAGTGGCTGACTGCTCCTGCTGCCGGCGGCGTAAATGATGCTCTACTTTGGCAATGATTTCGGCTGTGACCAGAGGCCGAGGCAGGTAATCGCAGCCACCCACCTGCCAGAGCCGTTGGCGATCGAGATCGGTAGTCAGCGTCCCGATGAAAATAATGGGCAGGTGGGTGCTGCTAGCGCTGATCTGCTGACAAAGCTGATAGCCATCAGTATCAGGTAGCTGCGCGCTCAAAATAATAAGCTGCGGCTGAGTCTGCTGTAGATAACTCAGCGCTGACTGCGCCGTCGGCAGCAACTGGACTTCATAGCCTACCTGTGACAGCGCATCGGCTACAAAGTAGGCCTCAGAATCGGGATGAATAACCGTCAGAACTGAAAGAGTAGAAGCCATAATGAGGTCTTCGTCTTCTATGACGCAGGGGGGCAGTAAGAGATAACAAAAACAAGCAAATTCCTGCTCTCGATTTGAGGCTAAGGGTCAGTGGTTGAACAGTTAAGTGACCTGGTAAAACGGGTTCTTGAGTATTGGTATCGTGCCCAATTTCAGCAAGATGGGCTGTGATTCTGCTTCGAGTTTAAATTTTGTAGCGCTGCGGCGCTAGTTAAAAGGTCTGAGCTTTATCAAGGTCTCTCAAAAACAATCCAGTCAGCCTCTACCCGCCCATGAAATCCGCCTGGCAGGGAATCGCTTTGACTGCGGTTGGGGGCATCTATCAGCTTCACTAGCTTCTCAACGTGCCAAAAATTTGGCTGACTGGGCATGACCTGTTGCAGCAGTTTGCGAACGGCTCGCCGCTGCAGAGCCAGATGACTCTGCTGCAGCGTCGGCCGATGAATCCGCCAGCTGGGCGGCTGAGAAACTGCCGCGATCGCTTTTTGATAGATTTCCTGCGTCATCGCGTCTAGGTAATCTGTTTCCGCCGCTAAGATTTCTGCCGTCTGAGCCAGTGTCTGCTCGACGCGAGGATTAAAGTGCTGCTGTAGGTAAGGCAGCACTTCTAGCCGCATCCGGCTGCGGGCGTAGGCCAAATCCATATTGCTAGCATCAGCCCAAACGGCAATCTGCTGCCGCTGGCAAAACTGCCCCGTCTCTGAGCGCGTCATGCCTAGCAGCGGTCGCACCAGGTCAATCTCAGGTGCTAGCGATCGCTGCCAGGTTAGACTCTGCAGCCCGTCTAGGCCGCTGCCGCGCACCAGATTGTACAGCACTGTTTCAGCCCGATCGCTAGCCGTATGCCCGGTGACGACGGAGGCGCACTGCCGGGCCTGAGCGATCGCGGTGAGGCTCTGGTAGCGCCACTGCCGCGCTCCGTTTTCTCCTTGAGGCACCGTTGTCGCCCGTTCTACCACCAGTGGCACCTGCCAGCGCTCGGCCACCGCCGCGACAAATTCAGCATTGCCCACATCCACCTCCCAGCGGTGATCACAGTGAGCCGCCGTGAGCCGCCAGCCCCACTTGGGCTGTAAATCTAGCAGCAACCGCAGCAGGCAAAGGGAGTCTTGCCCGCCTGAAACCGCAATCAGCAGTGGACGCTGGGCCGGGAGCAGCCGCCGCGATCGCAGGGTTTGATGTAGACGAGCATGAAGCGGAGTCCAGTCAGCCATAACTGCCAAAACAGTTAAAGATCTAGCGGTGGTCGGAACGATCTGGTCTAATATGTGTGTTCTGTAGGGGATGACTTTTTGCTAACTGCGATCGCATGACTTCAGACGTTGCACCCACGCCGATTACCCAACTGGCTCCAGAGTGCGAGGAGGCAGGTGCCCTGCCTCAAGTTCGCTTCAAAAGCGAAGGGGGACGCCTATTGCTGCTGTTGCCACCGGAGGCAGATGCCTCTCAGTCTGCTGACTGGGAGGAACTCTGGCTGCAAATCAAGCAGCGGCTCAACGGGGGCGATCGCTTTTGGCAGCCCCAGACAGCGGTACACCTCGTCGCCCGCGATCGGCTGCTTGATGCTCGCCAGCTCCAAGCGATCGCTGAAGCTTTGGCTGAGCAGCAGCTTTCCCTGAGGCGAGTTTACACCAGTCGGCGGCAAACAGCAGTGGCTACGGCCACTGCAGGCTACTCGGTAGAGCAGCAGGCTGGCTTAGCTCACCTGTCTCAGACGGCTGCCGATACGGGGCAGGCTCTAGATGAGCCGCTCTACCTCCAGAATACGGTGCGCTCTGGCATGGAGGTGCGGCACCGAGGCACGATTGTAGTGCTAGGGGACACCAACCCCGGCAGTATTCTGGTCGCAGACGGGGACATTTTTGTATGGGGACGGCTGCGGGGCGTTGCCCATGCGGGCGCAGGGGGCAATTCTCAGTGCCGGATTATGGCGCTGCACCTAGAACCCACTCAGCTCCGCATTGCCGATAAGGTGGCGCTGCCGCCCTCGAAAACCCCTATTCGCTATCAGCCGGAAGTAGCCTATATTGGAGCGATCGCGATATGAATCCCGCTCGCA
>JAAHIC010000030.1 GCA_010671965.1 Leptolyngbya sp. SIO4C5 | reverse complement strand
GAGGCGGAGGGTGTCCGGGAGCATCCAGCCTTCGCCATTGTTGAGGTTGAGGAAGGCATCGAGGCCGAGGTGTTTAAGGTCGTGGAAGGCGATGAGGGAGAGGACGGTGTGGCGCAGTTCGGGATCTTTTTCCTTGTCTACGCGCCAGAAGCCTTTGGGTTCTAGAGTGCGAGCAAAAGTATTGTCAGAAGACTGTTTTGAGGGATGGTCACAGTCCTTGAGTATCCAGGAAAAGTCTTCGTAGCTAAGACAATAAAGTTCAGCAACAACGGCGTCAAGAATGCAACGCAGTCGGAGGCGTTCATAAGGAGAGATTGCCCAAAGCGATTTCCAGTTTTGCTCCATAAGTCTTAATTGTTCTTTCAACATCAACCAGATTGGAGCAGTCAGAATTGTTGGAAATAAGAGCCTGGCCGATAGTAGAGTCACGGAATTAGGAATCTTATGAGGTTTTATAACCACTGTTTCTTCAACAATGAACCAGTTTAAATGCGTACCGCCAATACGATTTCGGACTTGTGCATCATAACTAAATGCATCGAGGCAAATAATCAGCTGACAAGAAAACACAGGATTACTTGGATTCTTCAGTAAGTTAAAAATGCCAAGGACATTACCACATGGGCTATCCAAAACTCCTGAAGATATCATTGTGCGTTCATTAGTCGCATTCGTGATATCTCGAAATGCAACTTTGACAGCACTTCTGTACTTACTATTTTCTCTGTAGTTGAGACGGCTCATCAAAAATTGAGGATTGGTTCTTTTCTCTTCCCAACCAAGAGAACGCCATTTGGCTTGATTGCCAGTACCACCAAGATATGCAGCAGCATAGGAATCAAATTGGTGAACCATCACGCCCTGATATAACGGCAGGGCAACGTCTTCGACATCATCGGTGTGGATGGCTTGGGTGCCGTCGGCGGAGAGGACGAGCCCTTCGGTACGGTTGAGGATGGCGCGATCGCCTGTGTAGGGTTGCCAGTTACCCTTCAGCCAGTGGCCGTATTCATCGGGCTGATAACCTTGGGCTTCCCACTTGGGGCGAGGTGGGAAGAGCTTGGAGTCACTGGTCATGTTGAAATCGCCCTGACGATACTGGATGCCCCAGCCATCGGGGCCGTCGTCGCCGAGGAGCACCCCGTTGGCGTACATCTTTTCGAGAATCTTCAGGTCGCGCTCCGAGCGGATTTCCAGCAGTGCGCCCGTGTTGGGGCTAAAGCGCTTGATCTGCTCAGCGGGTACCGAGAGAAAGCGGGTATCATCGAGGGCATCGGTCATCAATTCCTGAGCTTCAGGAGAGTCCCCTGGCCCTAGCCGGAAGCGGGTGGCGACAGACTCGGTACGCCCTCCTTTATTCACCGTGAATATCATCATTTTGTTACGGTGGTCGATGGCGCTGAACACAAACCGCTCATTCTGGAAGGCATAGAGGTGTGTCCATTCACAGCGGTTCAGGAATAGTCTGCGAAGAGAACTGGCTCCTTTATCGGTGTACAGACCGGAGGGAATGATTAAGCCGAATCGCCCACCATTTCTTGTAATGGCATGAGCCAATTCGGAAAACATTTTGTAGGTGTAAGGTTTGCCTTCACCTTGATATCGGTAAGGGTGTTCAGGATCGCTATAGCCCGTGCGATTGGCCCGCTGATTGCGCCACTCCGTCGCCAGCAGTTCCGCTTCCTGCTTCTTCCGCGATAGGGAAAAATTGCTGCCCAGATCCTCATTGTCACCGAAGGCCGCCGCTACATACTTATTCCAGTTGGCCCAAGCCTTAAAGTTGGCACAATAGGCCATCCAGTCTTCTTCAATTTGGCGATCAGTTTCAAAATACTGCCGCTGATAGGCTAATGCCTCCTGCTTCCCATAGGTGCGATAAAGCGGATCAACATTTGAGAAAAACTCTTTGGAGTTGGGCTGTAACGTTTCCCACGGGGGATTGCCCACGATCGCATCAAACCCGGCTCCCTGCTCCTGAAACACATCGGGAAACTCCAGTTCCCAATGGAAGAACTGATAGTCCCTCGCAATCTCCTCCACCGCTGCTCTGACTTCCGGCTTGGGGTCCATAAACTTCATCGGCGTGGGGCACACCTCCAGGTCATTGCCCTGCCAAAACCACACCGCACACCAGCAGTCAAACGCCCACTGCAACTGCTGTAGCGACTGATTTTGCTTCACGGAACGCCCATAAAAATCTTCCTGCTGCTCCGGATTCAGCACCGCCGTGTGAATCTCCTCCACCGCCGCCTGCAATTCATCATGGGTCTGCTCCGGCGGTTGCAGCAGCCGATCCTCAAACATCGAGAGCTGCACACCCCCCGCCAGCAGTTCCCGCAGTTCGTCCTTAACAATGTCATTGCGGAGGCGCTTGATCTCCTTTGTCCAGACCTTAGCGGCAAAGTTCACGCCCTTGTGGTTGGCGTCGCCCGCCTCCCGCTCCCACGCCATGATGGGATAGTCCTGAAACTGGTCAAACCAACAGCCCACTAGAGAATTGCCCGGTTTGATCTTATGGTCGAGGAAGGTGAAGCGCAGCTTCTTATCCATCGTCTCCACCCAAAGGGACACCCGCGCCAGCTCCACCGCCAGCGGGTTGATGTCCACCCCGTAGATGCAGCGCTCCACCACGTATCGCTTGAGCCGAGGCTTGGCATAGGTTTCGGCATTCTCCATCGTGGACGCTTCCGGGTCGCCCACCGTCAGCGGCAAATCCTTGACGCACTCCACAAACCATTCCGGCTGTGCGTTCCTGGGAATGCCCTCGCGAATCTGACCGTCCGCTTCAACTAGCCAGCCATGCTCAAAGAGGCTGCTCCACAGCGCCTCCACCAAAAACCGCAGAGACGCAATCAGAAACGACGCCGACCCACAGGCCGGATCACACACCCGCAACGCCAAAATGTCTGCTGGAGCCTTGGGCCGCCATTGGGCTGCCGGGGCCATCGCATCCGGTTCCCCCGCCTCGTTCAACGGTGGATCATAGGCTAGGGGCAACAACGTCCGCTGCACCGTCGGCACCGCCAACTGCGGTCGCGTGTAGAACGTCCCCGAACCCTTCCGGGTACCGCCCCAGCGCACCAAAAACCACTCTCCTGGCAAGATGATGCGAGCAATCAGCCGCTGGGCCATCTTGCCCACCTGCTGCTCATACTCGGCCATCTTGTCCGCCTTCTTGCTGCGGGGCTTCGACACCAGTTTGCCCGCCTTTACCGCTCGCACCGCCCACTGCTGGGCGCGATCGCGTAGGTCTTGAATCAGGTCGTCCGGGGTGTCATCTTCCTCGTTCAGGTCGGCGTCATCCTCCTCATCGGTTTCTGCTTCGGACTCGTCGTTGTTCTCGTCCGCGATCGCCTCCGCATCCTCGTCGGCGTCATCCTCATCATCGCCACCAGCGCTGGGCTTACCCTTTTCCTTCAGCTTTTCCACCAGCGACGCCAGCGCCTTATCGTCCATGCCCTCCAACCGGGTCAGGGGCAACGCCGGTTGATCCCCCAGGTTGAGGAAAAGCATCGGGTCGCCCGGTTCTGCCCGCCGCAGTTCAAAGTCCAGCAATCCTTCGTAAAGAATGCCGATGTACTCCGACGACAAATCCGAAAAGTTCACGGGCGCTTCCACCCAGGTGCTGCGCCGTCCCTGCCGCACCTTCACCTTGCTGCGACACAGCAGCTCCAGAATGCGGTAAACTGCTGCATCCGAAGGAGCATGGGCCGGATTTTCCAGCGCGGCGAGCGATCGCAAAATAGCATCCTGAGCATCTGCCGTTCCTGGGGTAAACAAGCCGCCCCCATAGCGCGGCACGGGCAACGCCTCATGGGGTGAGCCCTCATACACTAGCCGAAACAGCGCCAACAGACGCGGCCAAGCGCTGAAGCTGTGGCGCAGACGCTCCGAGGCCCGTCCACCAGCCATGCGATTGAGCTGTTCCCGTAGTCCCTGAATGCCATAGGAGTTGTGGTAAATCGGGTTCTCCCGTGGCAGCAGATCACGGGCTTCCGCAAACAGAATCACAACGCAGCGCATGATGATGCGACTGGCAGCAATGTAGATATCCCGGTTCGTCACAGGCTTGCCTTCAGCCTCATCCAGCGCCTGAGACGATTCCCGAATCAGCAGCTCCACCGCCTGCCGGACCCGCTCCCCCAGCACATCCGACAGTTCTGCCTGCCCCTGCCGCGAGGCCTGAATCGCGGCAATCAGTGGACTGGGCGCTTCCGCTTGCTCTGGTCGCAGCGATGCCTCTCCCAACAGCAGGCGCAGCGCCGTTACCTGAGCACCCGGTCGCCCTTCCTCAAACCACAGATTAATATCCCACTCGCACCAAGCATCGTAGTCTGCCCCGGCGTGAATCAGCCGCCACTGGTAGCCATTGGTGAGCAGCGCAATCTTTTGATCGGCCTTGCGCAACCATTCAATCACCCGTGATACCGCTCGCCGCCCACGCCCAATACCCAGTCGAGCCACCTTGCCGCCCGTACCTTGGGCATCCGCCACAAAGACCGGGAGAACGGCACCGCGATCGTCCTGCCACACCCGACGCGGCTTAATCTGCTCCCGCGTGATCGCCTGCCGCGCCCAGTCCCGCTCTACGGAGCTTCCTTTTTGCCAAAAGTCCTTCGAGAGGCCCAGCAACTCTTCCAGCGCCGTATCCAGTAGGGTACCAAGCTGACTTTCATCACCGTCCTGCAACCGCGTCACATCCCGTCGCAGTTTATCCTCTACGTAGCGCGACAGTGGCTCCAACTGTTTCGGAACAAAGAACTCCCCCAGCTTCGACGGCGCGATCAACAGCCCGCCATGCTTTAGCGAAATCCACCAATCATCATGACCCGTGGCACTAAATTGAGCAGATACGGGTGTAATAGACGCCATAGGCATTGCTTGAGCTAGAGAACGGCAGGAGATTTTGGACTAATCGGGTTTAGCAGAACGCGGTTTGCACTGCTCCGAGAGTTGAAGCAAGACTTCTAGAAAGGGATGATCGGTAACCTCGTGAAATCCCCTAGAGAACCTCCCAGTGTATTCCAAGTATTCCTTGAAACCCGGCTGCAGATTTAACAAGGGTTCTCGACCGCGTCGCTGGGTGAGTAACCACCCTTCTCCGGTCGCAGCAAACCGCCAGGGCTTAGGACAGTTCTCAAATACCTCATCGCAGATAAACCGTTCCCACAGAAGATACTGTCGAGGGTTTTCGGAAATCCCTACCACTAAAAAGAGAGTGTCACCCACCGTATCGAGCACGGCTTCTTTATCTGTACTAATGCCACAGCCTCCACCAGGAAGTTCGCCGAGCTTTTCGTAGTTGTGATACTGAACCCAGTAACGCATTTATTTCCTTAGCTTTCTTTACTCTTTAAGAATCCCCTGACAACCGGATTTCCACCGTGACCGGAAACACTTGGGCTTGACTGCGCAAACTGTAACGTTTCGGCAAGATCTGCTGAAGCACGCGCACGCGCTCCCGCTGCAATTGCTCTAGTAAGCCTTGATAGTGGCTGCGTCGCCGCCGAAGTTCATCTTCCAAATCTCTCAGTTTGGCTTCCTGGGCTTGCTGCTCTTCGGGAATGAAAGAGAGCTGCTGCATATCTTCTAGCAGGCGCTCGCGCTCTTTTTCCAGTCTTTGTAAGGTTGTTTCGCGCATTGCCTTTTCAACTTCTTTGAGCCGATCCTTGAAGCGCTCGCGCTCCTCCTGCAAGGCCACTTGTTGCCGTTCCTGCAGTGCGGACTGTAGCTGCTGCGTCAGGTCATCCACCATTTGCGCCAGGACTGCCTCCATGTCATAGCCCACCTCATCCCACAGCTCCCGAGCCCGTTCGATGACGGCTGCATCTAAAACCTGTAAATCTGCCGCATCCTGCCCCGCTGGAAGATGGGGCAGCGGTGGGCCTAATTCTCCCGCCTGAATGGGATAGCGCACTGTTCGCACCCAGTGATGAAACGGCTCGCGCAACTCATTGACGGCTAGCTCTTCCACTGTGAGCAGCAGCAAGGCATCGGCTCCTGTTGGAACCTCACCGTAGCGCACCGTCCAGCGACTGCTCTGACCACCCTCGCCAGTGCCCCCCGGAAACCGCGCCCGCGCATATAGCCCTAACGCCCGATGGAACATGGGATGGCCCAGGTGCATCAGTACTGTATCTTTAGCTGGACGATACACTGGACGATCATTCTTGATCTGAATAAAATGCTCTGAGTCGAACACGATCGCAGGCAAGGCTCCCTGATGCCCGTTTCCACTGCTCAGCCGCAAATGATCATCAATAGTGGCTTCCCAGCGTTGGGGAATTGGCATCGTGAGACGTAAGCGGCCCTGCTCATCCGGTTCCTCGAATCGAGGCAGCCCGGCCCCGATGCCTAATGCAATCTCCAATGTCTCAGCAAGGGTCTCTGGTGTCAGATCGAGTTCGGCTTCTAAAGTTTCCAGCGCTGCTGCCGCTGCCTGCCCCGCCACAATTTCTGCCGAGCCGGGGATATGCGATCGCCCGCGACGATACTGCATGGCCTCATCTATGCTTCGCACAACGCGATCGGTGTCTTCCAGTTCTATAAAGCGCCGCTGAAAGGCGGCATCAAACACCTCACCCATTGATCCCAGTTCTTCGCGGATTGTGTTGACCTTCTCCACGACCCGCGAGAGAAACTTCAGGTCAGCATCATCCTCACTGGTAAAGTGCAGCACGATTACATCCTGGGCTTGGCCGTGGCGGTCTAAACGGCCATTGCGCTGATCTAAGCGGGCCGGGTTCCAAGGGATATCATAGTGCAGCACGATGTAGGCCGTTTCCTGCAGGTTCAGCCCCTCAGAGGCCGCATCCGTTGCCATCAGCACCCGAATCGGATTGCCCGGGTCATTAAAGGCCTGCTTGATCTCATTACGCTGGCGATCGTCCATGCCGCCATAGAGTTCACGAACAATTTCAGGCTCATCGGCATACTCTTCCTTCAGCCGCTGCACCAGATAATCCAGGGTGGTCTTGTACTCGGTGAAGATTACCAAGCGATCGCTGCCTTTCCACCTATTTCCGACCCGCAGTTGCTTTTCAATGGTGTCAAGCAGCCTTTCCCAGCGCTCATCCTGGAGCGGATAGCTCACCGCTCCTGCTTCATTGACCTCTAATCCCAAAGCCGCGAGCGCTTCATCCACCGCCGCAATTTCCGCTTGGAGATGGGGAATTAACGGCTGGAACCAGGCACCGGTCGTTTTAGCCGCGTGTTGGTAACGACCTTCTGCTTCTTGATCATCATCGAGATCTTCCTGCGTTGCCCGACGTGCGGCCTGCACGGCACCAACTTCAGCCGCTTCCTCGCTGGCCGTCCCTTCCCGGAACCGGAACCAGGAGTTAGCAAAGGTGTGCGGGCACGACAGCAACCGCTTGTTTAAGACTTCAACGGCAAACGCGCCTGCCAGCTGATCGGTCTTGCTAGAGGTCACAATCAAGTGCTTCACGGCACTCCGAAACGCTTCAAACGCTTCAGACAACTGCCTTTCTGGGCGAGAAAAGTACAGCGGAATGGGTTCTGGCAACCTGCGACAAAACCGAGGAATCCGGTCTTCCTGTTCATCCAGGGCATTGATTTCCCGCTTCAGCCGCCGAATCACCACCTCCTGAATACGCTGCTGCATGTTGTCGGTGAAGTCACTGATCTGGGTGAAGCGCACCGGATCCAATTGCTCCAACAAACCTGAGAAACAGCGGGTATGGCCGTTGTGAGGCGTTGCGCTGAGGAACAGCTTGTGCTCAAACCACGGGGCGATCGCCCGCAGCATTTTCGACAGGTCGCTGTCTTCTCCAAAGTTGGAAGGCATCAGGTTGTGGCACTCATCCACAATCAGCAAGTCCCAGGGCAGCTGCGCCGATCCTTCCGGCTGACGGCAAGCAGCTCGAAACTGCTCCAGCACGTCCGGCTGCCGTAGGTAGTGATAGGAGGTGATGATGCGCGGAAACGTCCGCCAGGGATTGGCATCGAGCCCCAGCCGTTTCTGCAAAGCGTGGGTTTCCGCTCGATCAATCACATCAAAGGACAGCGCAAACTTGGTCTTCATTTCCTGCTGCCACTGCTTCCGCAGCGCTGCCGGACAGAGAATCAACACCCGGCGAATGCGCCGACGCAGCAACAACTCGGTCAAAATTAGCCCTGCCTCGACCGTTTTGCCCAAACCCACATCATCGGCTAGCAGTAGCGAAATGCGCGGCATTTGAAGTGCTTTGAGCAACGGTACCAACTGAAAATCTTCTACTTGTACCGCTCCGAAGAAAGGTGATGCGATCGGGGGCTTAATTTGCAGCGCAGAGCGATCAAAACTCAAATAGGGTGAAAGCGCTGTCCATCGAGTTGCCCGCAGCAGTGCGTCATATTCAGAGGCCGACATCGGTTCCGACTCGGTAACTGGTGGTAATGCTGTCGGTTTCAGCAGGGTCTTATTGACTTCTCGCTCCCAAATCAGGCTATCCTCGGACGGTCCATCGGAGTCAATGTACTCCAGTCGCACTAGATGGATCTGTCCCTCTGGTCCTGCCTTAAAAGGTTCGACAGCCGCAATCAAGGCACGACGATTACGCAAGGTTGCCAGCATCCCTACATGAGGCACAGAGGAAAGAGGCTGTGGTTGGGCAGTGACCATAAACTAAGGAATCTTAGATTCTCTATCTCTAAATTCTGCCCAAAGAAAAGCTAGAAAGACGCTCCTCTTACAGACCTTCATCAGCTATTTTTACAGTAATTTCATGGCGATGTGCGACTAATCTGATTGCAAACGAGGGTATCAAACTGTAGCAGTTCAGGAGAGTTATAACCAAAAGTGGTGTACGAGGAGGGTAAAAAAAAGGCGTATCCTTCTGGCAAGTGAAACGACCAGATAAGGAATACACCATGAGTCAAGATAATCTCATTGAGCTCAAAACGCCAGCAATACAGGAGACATTCATGATGCGCTGAGCGAACTAGTGTGCTCTGGTGCTAGAGAGATCATCGCCAAAGCCGTTGAGGCAGAACTTGAGGAATTTTTATCAAGCTATCAGCATCTGCGCGATGAGCAAGGCCGCAAAGGCATCGTGCGCAATGGCTATCTGCTAGAGCGCACGATTACCACCGGAATCGGTGAAGTCGAGGTCCAGGTGCCGAAGGTGCGAGACCGCACCGGCAGCGGCATCAAGTTCAACTCGGCCCTGCTGCCGCCCTATCTGAAGCGGGCTCAGGGTGTCGAAGAAGTGCTGCCTTGGCTGTACCTCAAGGGGTGTCAATAGGCGAGTTTAGTGAGGCGTTGGGTTCACTGCTAGGAGAGCAGGCTAAGGGACTCTCAGCGGCGACGATAGGGCGTCTCAAAGCCAAGTGGCAGCAGGAGTACCAGCAATGGCAGCAGCGATCGCTGGTGAGCGCGCGCTACGCGTATGTGTGGGCCGATGGCATCTACTTCAACATCCGCAACGCAGAGCGGCAGTGCATTCTGGTACTCATCGGTGTCAGCGATGAAGGTCACAAGGAATTGCTGGCGATGGCAGCGGGATATCGAGAGTCTGAAGTGAACTGGAAGGAACTGCTCTTGAAGCTCAAAGACCAGAGGCTAACGCACGCCCCCAAGCTAGCTATTGGCGATGGCGCACTGGGCTTTTGGAAAGCTCTGGGGCAAGTATTTCCAGAAACCAGAATTCAGCGCTGCTGGGTGCACAAAACTGCCAACGTCCTCAACAAACTGCCCAAGAAGCAACACTCACAGGCCAAGTCTGCCCTGTGGCAGATTTACCGGGCCGATACCAAAGAGCAGGCCAATCAAGCGTTCAACCGCTTTGTCAAAACCTATGAAGCGAAGTATCCAGAAGCGGCTCAGTGCCTAGCCAAAGATAAAGCGGCTCTGCTGGCTTTTTATGACTTTCCTGCAGTCCACTGGAAGCACATCCGCTCAAGCAACCCGATCGAGTTCACCTTTGTCACAGTGCGCCTGCGAACTGACAAGAGGCGAGGGTGTGTCTCAAAAGCCACGATTCTAGCTTTGGTTTTCAAGTTAGTCGAAAGCGCCCAGAAGCACTGGTTGAGGATTCAAGGATTTCAGCAGTTGGGCGATGTGATTGAAGACGTTGTTTTTAGAGACGGCATCAGGCTCGAAGAGGCTGAAGTCAGCAATCTACAGAAGGCCGCCTAAACCAATGCCGTACACCATATTTGATAATATCTCAAGGACAGATCCAAAATGTCGATAGAGATGATGTGACACGACAGATCTCTTTCATCCACCAAATCTTCGGTATCGCTGTATAAATATAGATAAGAAAGAGGATTTTCATACCCTTATCTTCTTTTTGCGACAGAGCCGCAATTCACGGGCAAGTCGGAGCGAGTGCGATCAATGTCTAATTTGCTGAAAATCGGCGAACTGGCGAAACAAACGGGGCTCTCGGTGCGGACGTTGCACTATTACGACGAAATCGGGCTGCTGGTACCATCTCATCGCACTGAGGCTGACCATCGGCTGTATAGCGATCCGGATATCATTCGCCTTCAGCAGATTCTCTCGTTGCGGCAATTGGGCTTGTCCCTAAGTGAAATTCAAGACTGTGTGGAGAATCCTGAATTTTCTTTGCCTCAAGTGATCGACTTGCACCGATCGCGCCTGCGCGACCAAATTACGCTATCTCAGACCTTGCTCACTCGCTTAAACGGCATTGCCAAAGAGTTAGAAACCACTCAATCAGTTGCAGTTGAAAACCTGATTAAAACGATGGAGACCATCACCATGACGACTCAATATTTCACGCCCGAACAGCAAGCCGTTCTTGATCGCCGCTTTCAAGAACATGAGGGCGAATGGCAAGCACTGCTGGCCGAGATTCAGACCGCAATCACTAACAGCACCGACCTCCACAGTCCGACCATGCACCACCTCGCCCGCCGCTGGCTCGGCAGCATGAAAACCTTCGTTCGCGGCGACAGCAACATTTACACCGCGCTCACCCGCATGTATCAGGAGGAAGGCCCCTCGGCGGAAAGCTGGGGCGGCATGGATGCAACCACCTTTGAAACTATGCTGAAGGCGGTGTCACTGCTGACATTGGGAGAAGTCACCGAGTCCCTGATTCCCACCGATAAAATCTTCAGCCCCGCCACCCAGCATGTTGTGCAACTCGGCGAGGCTGAAATTAAGGTCATCAACTTTGACTTTTTAGGCACAGAGGGGTTGCTGTTGGGACTACTGGCCGATGAGACCAATCTAGCCGGTCGATTGCTGCAAAACCGGGGCGTGACCTTTGAAGTCGTGCAGCCGTTGGTGGCGAAGTGGTTAGGAGTACGGCCTGAACCACCCGAGGGTTGGCGACCGCCGCAACTGCCGCTGGCGATGCGAGCCAGACGAGTGATCGATCTGGCGCTAGAGCGGGCCAGGGCAAGTGGCAAATCCCAAATCGAGCCGGAGTACCTGCTCCTCGGCATTCTCGATGAAGCTCACGAAACTGGCGGCGGCATCGCCACCCACATTCTCCAAGAGGAACTGGGAGTCGATCTCGATCAATTAGCGCAGCAGCTTGAGGCAGCGATCGCCCCGGCCTGACCCTTCGCGGGCGATCAATTCCAGACAATCCGATTCACCCAACTGGGTCATCTTTTTAGGTCCAGTTGGGTAGCCGGTAGTAGGTATTGCACCCGGATCACGTCGTTTTACTGTGCAAGGTGGGACGGCTGAAACGCCTTTGCTGGCAAACAAACAGGAGATGAGTTTTGACCATTTTTCAGAAACCTCGGCGGGTGGCGATCGCCCTACGAGATGGCACCCCAACCGAGCGAGCTAAGCTCAATTTCCTCTGGGTCTTGATTGCGATCGGTGCCCTTTGGAGCGACGACAGCATCCTAAGCGCTGTCCGAGCAATTCCCAGCGGGTTTGGATTGATTCTATTGGTGTCATGGGGCATTTTAGTCTGGGGAGTAATCGCCAGCTATCGCGCCAATCGTCGAGGCGACAACCAGAATTTCATTGAGCGCTTTATTTGCCTGATAGCGTCCCTATCAATTCGGGCTTATCTGGTCTATGTGGTGCTGATCATTCTCGTTAATTTTCTGGCAAGGCTGATTTTTTCATCACAATTGAATATGTTTCAATTTCTGGCGACACAGCTAGTCGACATCGGCACCACGCTTTACATCTATCTCCGTCTCAAGTCGTTAATGTCAATCGCGGCTGGTGCGGATAGCGCTAGAGATCTGCCGACTGCTGAAACTTAAATTAGTCGGAAAATTCTGATGATGGATTTACGACTCAAGCGGTCTTTTCACTTACCTTTATGACTGCTCCGATTTCAGTCGCCAATCTTTTTTGATTGGTTTATCAAACCATGAATACTTTATTTCCCTTTTTGATGCCGCTAATTGTCCTGATCATCCTGATGGGAACTTTTTCAGCCTATCGTTTCAACAGTGAGCGACAGACATTCTCAATCGGGCAGAGCCTAAAACGGTTCAGAATCAGCCTGATTGGTTTAGCTATCTGCTTAGGAATCGCGGCGATCGCAATTCAAATATTGATGTCAAATCTCAGTGATTTGGGCTATTCAGACATTTCTGAAGACATACAGACAGTAGAGCAAATCATCGATTATCTGCAGCAGCAGAATCGCGCGATCGCCATCAATACCTATTCTATACTCTGGTTTTTCTACATATTCCTCGTCTGGTTTATGACCACGCTTTATATTTTTTGTCAGTCAATTGCGGCAGCGCTAAAGCGCCTAGAAACGCTCGACTCTGGAGTTAATCAAGCTTAAGGAATGCCCCATGATAACGCTGTATCATAACCCCCTAACCCGCTCTCTACGGATACGCTGGCTGCTGGAAGAACTCGGCCTTAATCACACGCTCAAGACTGTTGAATTTGTGCCACCCGTTGATGGCAAAATCTTCACCCAACATACGCCCACCGGACGGTTTCCGACGTTGGTGGATGGCGACATCGTGCTGTGTGAGTCAGGAGCGATCGCCCAATATCTCATCGAGCGGTACGGCCAGGGTCGCCTCGCCCCCGCTATCGATTCACCGCTGCGAGGCCCGTACCTCCAGTGGATGCACTTTCCGGAAGGTACCTTGAATCCCTATATCAACGCTATTCGTAGGTTTAAGGATCAGTCCCCGACCGTGGCCGCTAGTCTCAGCGACGAACTTGACACGGCGGTTGGCTACTGCGATCGCGCCCTCACAGATCATGCCTACCTCGTTGGCGATGAATTCACCGGGGCCGACATCATGCTGGCGGTGAGCCTCCTGTCCATCAACCTCATGGGGCTTCTGGCTGACAAGCATATTCACATCGCCGCCTATTTTCGTCGCCTACAAACCCGTCCCGCGTTCGCCCGCGCTTTGCAAAACGAATAGTCAGTAGCGAATATGTGGAAATTGATCTTACTATCTCCGCTGTGGCTGACCGTGATGGGGAATGCGATCGCTCGCCCGCAACCGCGAGTTTGTTCGCCCACTGCTGAGTATCGCGGCGGTCACCGTCATTCGGGCATCAGCATTGAATCGTTACCGACCGAGTTTGATCTATCTGGCAATCTCGATGCGGCCTTGACCGAGCGCTTGAGCCGCACCCTCCATGAGGCGTTGGCAGCATCAGGCGCACCGGGAGTGACCGCTGCCGTAGGGATTCCCGGTGAGGGGCTATGGTCAGAAACTGTAGGGCTGGCTGCGATCGCACCGGAGACGCCCCTGACCGATTCCTCAGTATTTTGGTGGGCCAGTGTCGGCAAGCTGTTCACCGCGTCAGTCATCTTGCAGCAAGTGGCCGAAGCACAGCTCACCCTTAATCAAACCGTTGACACCTGGTTTCCCGATTATCCCCAAGCGCCAGTCATCACCGTTGAACACCTCCTAACGCACACGGGCGGCGTCTTTAGCTTTCAGCAAGATCGGTCGTTGCGCGATCGCCCTGGCTATACGCCCCCCGAAGAATTGATTGACATTGCCGCTCGCCACGGTGCTGACTTTTGCCCTGGCGAGTACTGGAGCTACTCCAATACAGGCTATGTGATCTTGGCGCAGATTGCTGAAGCTGTTGACGGCAGACTATTCCCTGATGTAGTGCGCGATCGCCTGCTCACGCCTCTGAACCTCACAGGGACCGAAGCCTTGAGCCCTGAGCAAATCCCGTCCCATCTGGCAATAGGACACGGCGACGGTGGGCCTGACAGCGACTTTCAGCCCAGCGTGCCCTTTGGCGCAGGAAATATCGTTGCCCCCGCTGAGGAGATGGTGAGGTTTTTGGCTGCCCTGCTTTCCGGCGAGGTATATCCTCGACATTTGCTCAGGGATGGCTTAGCCGAGCTGTATCCCATGTATGACGACGGCACCTATTACGGTCAGGGCATCATGCTCTACGACATTGATGCAGATGCCGACTCCATCCGCTGGCTAGGACACAGCGGCGGCACCCCCAGCGTGAAAGCAGTCGTGGCCTATGACCTGGAGCGTCAAATATTCGTGGCGGTCGCTGTAAATGCAGATGCCCCGGCAGAGGCAATCGCGTGGCGACTGATTCAATCTTTCGGCGTTTGAATTCCCAGCGTCAAGTTTCTTACTTTTTTGTCTTGGCCTTGTTTTCCAGGATTCGATCCTACTGTAGATGCTCAAGACCTACCGCCGTAATCGCCGCCGCTATCCGGCCCTATTCCAGCAGGCCGAATTCGCTCATCTGAAGGTGGTGCATGTGCGATCGTCCCAGCAGGCAACAGAGTTGCTGAAAATGCTTCAGGTTTGAACTCCGGATTTGCTGTCAAAACATCGACTAGACTATTAAAAATAGGGGTGGAGCCCCAAAAAACGTTACTGGCACTGCGATCGGTTCTGTCGCAAAAACTCAGGAGTGGTAGATTGGGACGGCGATTTCCTCATGTCATCTACCACCAACTCACCTTCATGTCTCATCCTGCCTTGTTCAAGTGGAAGCACTTTCAGCCTGAAGTCATC
>JAAHIC010000003.1 GCA_010671965.1 Leptolyngbya sp. SIO4C5 | reverse complement strand
TCCTTCGTTCAGCAAGATGTTCTTGGTGTAGAACGTCTCAAACTCCGGATCCTCCGCCGCTCGAATCTCCTGCGATACAAAGTCATACGCTCGCAGGTTCAATCCTAAGCCAACCACGCCCACTGCGCTCATCCACAAGCCTGTGACAGGCACAAACAACATGAAAAAGTGCAGCCAGCGCTTGTTCGAAAACGCAATACCGAATATCTGTGACCAGAATCGGTTCGCCGTCACCATCGAATAGGTCTCTTCTGCCTGCGTCGGCTCGAAGGCCCGGAAGGTGTTGGCATTCTCGCTGTCCTGGAACAAAGTGTTCTCTACCGTCGCACCGTGGATCGCACACAGCAAAGCGCCTCCCAAGACGCCCGCCACACCCATCATGTGGAACGGGTTCAACGTCCAGTTGTGGAAGCCTTGGAAGAACAACAGGAAGCGGAAGATAGCCGCTACCCCGAAGCTCGGTGCGAAAAACCAGCTCGACTGGCCCAGCGGGTACATCAAAAACACTGATACAAACACCGCTATCGGCGCGCTGAAGGCGATGGCGTTGTAAGGACGAATCCCCACCAGCCGCGCAATCTCAAACTGGCGCAGCATGAAGCCAATCAAACCAAAAGCACCGTGCAGCGCCGTGAATGTCCACAAACCGCCAATCTGGCACCAGCGCACAAAGTCGCCTTGGGCTTCAGGTCCCCACAGCAGCAGCAAAGAGTGACCCATGCTGTCTGCCGGTGTCGAAACCGCAACGGTCAAAAAGTTGCAGCCTTCCAGATAGGAAGAAGCCAGCCCGTGGGTGTACCAGGAGGTGACGAAGGTCGTACCAGTCAGCCAGCCCCCTATCGCCATGTAGGCGCAGGGAAACAAAAGCAGGCCTGACCAGCCGATGAATACAAATCTATCGCGCTTCAGCCAGTCGTCGAGGACGTCGAACCATCCCCGCCCGGCTTGTGCGCGTCCCATTGCTATGGTCATAGCGCAATTCTCCGAAAAACAATTAAATGATATTTAGGATAAAGGCGCTAATCAGCGTTGCAGCGCTAGCTTGGTATGCATTAAAAGCAAACGAGCGCAACAAATTCCTGATTAGTGTTTACTATTCTTTACCTTAGCTCTCATTATAGGGGGTGTTTTCCGAAAGATAAACTAAATTGGCAAAAATTGATCCCGGTCGGATATCACGGCTTCAGAGGCATTGAGCAGGCTCTAAGATAGAAAGAGAGAGATCTATGTCTTAAGAAGATCTTTAGAATTGATTGAACCTACTGAGCTTGAATTTCTAAATGTATACAGTTGAAGTGACCCTCCAAAGTACTCCTCTGCCCCTCTCTGTTCAGAAGAAAGAGGTGGAAGCGGCGCAGAAGCTTTACCAGACCGTTTTGTCTGCCATGAAATCGGGCGAGCCTAGCATTGTGGAACTCACCTGTGATCAGCAGCCTGACAAGCAAGTAGCGGTTGTCTCACGTCAGATTATGGCAGTGCAGATTTATGAGAAATCAGGCGCAACGGCAGGTAAGCAGCCGGGCTTCTTTGCTCTTCTGGGAGACGATGCCAAAAGCTAGCGGTCTGAATTTAAATGAATCAGACGGTAGCTGAATTGAGAGACTAAGTTTATGAGCGCTGCGATCGCCGTTAATGATCTATCGTTTAGCTGGCCGTCGGGCAGTCAGGTGCTGAATCAGTGCTCCTTAGCGGTAGGGCAGGGCGAATTTGCCATGCTCTTGGGCGCTAACGGCAGCGGCAAGTCCACCCTGCTGAGACTTTTGGCCGGACTGCTACAGTCGCAGTCCGGCCAAATTAATATTCAAGGTAGTGTAGGCTTTGTCTTTCAAAATCCTGATCATCAGTTGGTAATGCCGACTGTAGGGGCTGATGTGGCATTTGGCCTAGTCGAAGAAAAGCTGCCGTTTTTACAGGTGCGGCAGCGAGTCTCGGAGTCTTTGGCCGCAGTCAACTTAGCCCATCTGCAGCGACGCCCTATCTACGCCCTCAGCGGCGGTCAGAAGCAGCGGGTTGCAATTGCTGGGGCGATCGCTCGCCAGTGCAATATTCTGTTATTTGATGAACCGACGGCGCTGCTTGATTTGGAAAGCCAGCTAGATTTAGTTGAGCAGGTACGACAGCTCGTCAAGACTCGTAGACTCACGGCTTTATGGGTCACTCACCGGCTGATTGAGCTAGATTATTGCGATCGCGCTTTTCTGTTAGATCAAGGCCGCGTTGTTAATCAGGGCAATCCGCAGCAGCTCAAGCAGCAAATTTTATCGACAACGCTGAGTTAGAGACGGCAGCGCCTGCCTACTTGCCTACCTAGAAGCGATTTAAGCGTCCTCATCAACTGAGCCAACTTGCGTTCAGAGCGAGCAGACGCAGGTGAAGGGGTAGAATAAAATTAAATTCTGTAAATTTTCCTCATTTTTAGAATTCTTATTGCTAAACAGCTATGCCGCTGAGATCTGATTCTCAGAAATGTCAGCTCTCGGTTCTGGTTTGCCCTGATTTAGCATCGGAGTTCTGAACTTGGAGGCAACTCCCCTATCCTGCTGCTAGCTTCTATTGATCATGGCACGCTCTCCTACTCGCGCAATTCTGCTAATTGATGGCTATAACATTATTGGAGCTTGGCCGGAGCTTCAGCACGCGCGCGACAGCGTAGGTCTAGAGCAGGCGCGATCGCAGCTCACTGAGGTTTTAATCAACTACAGCGCCTTCAAGGGATTCAATACCCGCTTAGTTTTTGATGCCTACTATCAGCAAACTCCCTGCGTCAGGGAGCGTATTACCCAAAACCTAGCCGTCCACTACACGGATTTTGGCCAGACGGCTGATACTTATATCGAAAAAGCCTGCGCCAAATTTCGCAATGACGTGCGTAAGTTTAATCACCGCCTCATCGTAGCCACCTCAGATCGGGCTCAACAGCTCACGGTAGTAGGCTATGGGGCTGAGTGGATGTCGGCTGAGCGACTGGCCTTAGATGTCAACGTCGCCCAGCAGCGAGTCAAACAAAAGCTGCGACCCCAAAAGCGATCGCCTAAGCGGTCTCTAATCAGCTCCCTAGATCCCCAGGCTCAGGAGCAGCTCACCAAGCTGAGATTTGGCCTAGACCCCTAAAATAATTCAATATTTTTTTCCAAGGGCTTGCCAAAACGTCCAGATTCTAGATACTATTAGATTCGCGTTCCTCAGTAGCTCAGTGGTAGAGCGGTCGGCTGTTAACCGATTGGTCGCAGGTTCGAATCCTGCCTGGGGAGTTTTTGTAGTTACCCCTTCTGGTGTTAGCTCATCGGCAATAGGCGCTCATTCACCTAAGGCCAACCACTCAAGGTCGAAACGTGGCTTGCAGTGGCCACCTGTTTCGTGAATACGTCAGGTTGGTATTGCTGATTTTGGGTATGAATTAAAACGCGAGCAAGATGCTCGCACTAACCTATCTGCATGATAGGCGAGGGAGTGTGAGCGTCTCGCCCACGACCGGAAAACACCAGGTTCATCCCTTGATTCAGCAACGCCAGATTTTACCTGCCGTGTAGCCTATGATTCAGTCCTAGGTGGTCAAGCGATGCTGACAAGCGCCTGTAGCAATTGACTGCAGAAGTCGCAGCCCATTTCAGTATTAGATGGCAGCAAACTTCTAAATGCTTTCGTCTCTAGGCAGCTTGAGGCTAGGAACAGGACAACTACAGAAAGCCGCGTCACTATAATATACTTTGAGAATCTTCACTATTTCTCAAGATGGCGTATCCTGCTTATAAAAGCTAGCTACTCGCTTTCTGTATATCAATACCTGTTTTAAAAAAATGCCTCGTGTACTTGTTATTGATGATGATCCGGCAATTTCAGAACTAGTCGCAGTTAACTTGGAGATGGCAGGCTACGATGTCAGCCAGGCTTCTGACGGCATCAAAGGGCAGGCACTCGCGGTTCAGCTCATTCCTGATTTGATTATGCTTGACCTGATGCTGCCTCGGGTTGATGGCTTAACGGTCTGTCAGCGGCTGCGCCGCGACAACCGAACTGCTGATATTCCTGTCTTGATGCTGACAGCGCTGGGACAAACTCAGGATAAAGTTGATGGCTTTAACGCCGGAGCAGACGACTATTTAACCAAGCCCTTTGAACTAGAAGAAATGCTGGCTAGGGTCCGGGCTTTGCTCAGACGTACCGATCGAATTCCCCAAGCTGCCAAGCATAGCGAAATCCTCAACTACGGGCCACTGACGCTGATTCCAGAGCGGTTTGAGGCGATTTGGTTTGACAGTACGGTAAAGCTAACTCACCTTGAATTTGAGCTGCTGCACTGCTTACTACAGCGCCACGGGCAAACCGTGTCACCCCCCGAAATTTTGAAAGAAGTTTGGGGGTATGATCCCAGCGACGACATTGAAACTATCCGGGTACATGTGCGCCATCTCCGCACTAAGCTAGAGCCTGATCCAAGACATCCCAAGTACATCAAAACTGTCTATGGTGCTGGGTACTGCCTAGAACTGCCTAGCCTTGAGCAGGCCGAGACGGTGGCAGTTAGCTAATCTCTCAGAAAAATAGTAAAAGCCAAAAAGGGATGTCGCATACGGCATCCCTTTTTGGCTTTTACTATTTTTCTGAGAGATTAGCTAACTGCCACCGTCTCGGCCTGCTCAAGGCTAGGCAGTTAACAAGCTCAACCACGGCAAGCCAGAACTCAACGTTAGCTCTGTGGGCATGGCGAAAGCGGCTTTAGAGGCTATTAATGGGCTGAACCTATTTGGGGTCAAAGGTGGGCAGGCTTCGGTGATTCATGTGCTCTCTGATGAAATTGCCCGCGCTCGCATCACCCTAGAATCTTTGCTGCCGCGAGAGTCGGGGTCTAAAGAAGTGGATGCGGCAGTCCTCAGCGTTATTGGCTTTCCTGCCTTTGCGGTGGAGAATTTGGCCCTCACAGAACAAACCCGCCGCAAAATTGTGGAGAAGCTGCAGGGCAACTACGGCTGCAAGCGCTTTCTGCGGGATGGGCATCAAACCGTCATCGAGGACACTGAGCGCCTACACTACGAGCCTCAGGAACTGAAGCAGTTTGAGCATATTGAATGCGAATGGCCGCTGTTTTTCACATACCTGTTTTTAGACAGCCTGTTTCGAGGCGATGAAGCCCACATTGATTTCTATCGGGAGCGCCTAGAGGCGATCGCCATTGAGAAAGACGGCACCGCCCTTTTGCCAGAGCTGTACTACGTCTCGGCTGAAACCATTGCAGCCGAGCGACAGTCACCCAATAGCCAAACCCGACTGCCCAATGAAAACCTGCCCCTGGTTTGGGCCCAAAGTCTCTATCTCGTCGGGCAGCTGCTGGCAGAAAAGCTAATTACGCCAGGGGATATTGATCCCCTGGGACGCCACCTCAAGATGGGACACCGTCAGCCGATCGTGCAGATCGCCTTGCTGGCCGAAGACGAGTCCCTACAGGCAGAACTTGCCACCTACGGCGTCCTGACTCAGGTGCCTAGCCAGATTGAGCCGATTCAGGTCAGACCTTCCTATGATCTGTCTCAGATCTATGCTCAAATTGGCCGCAACGCCAAGCTCAAGCTCAGCGGTCGGCCCATCCGCCGCCTGCGCAGCTTGACCACGTCCCGCGTCTTTCACATTCAAGGGGAAACGATGGTCTTTTTGCCATCGTTTTTAGATCCCCAAAAGTTTTACCTAACGCTGGACTATCACTTCTTGGTGGCGCAAATGCGCAGTGAGCTAGCCTACATCTACAAACACTGGTACGAACCGGGACGGCCTACCGTAACCCTGCTGCTAACTCACGCCATGTTTGAATTGGGCCATAAAGTGGTGCACGAGTCGCCGCTGTTAGAGCTGCTGCAGGAAATGCAGGATGGCCGCTGCGGTGATATTCCCATCAAGATTGCACCCTTGTTTCAGCTCTTGCTCACGGCTCGCGCCGAGCGCGTGGATAACGTTCATGATTTAGATTTGGCGCTGGCGCTTTCCCAGCCTCAAGTCCCTGTTTCTGCCTACCTGATACTCAACTCCCAGACCACCCAGCCCCTCAGCGCCATCCAGGAATTTGACCTAGAGCGTGAAACCGATGCCGAGCGGCTGCTCCAGAGTCTGCGTCAGTCAGATAATCTCTACGAGCAGATTGAATTACTCAGCAGCCTCAAGCAGCTTAGAGGGTTAGAGTTTGATACGGGATTGGGCGGCCAGCAACGATTTGTCACCGTTACCGACTTGCTGCAGGAAGTCTATGTCAAGGCCGGGCGACTGGAGCTCTGGAGCATTGTGCGGCGGGCGGCAGGGCTGCTAGACAAAGCCGACATCAGCCTGTCTGATGCGCTGACAACGCTTTTAGCGCGGCAGAAGCAGGTTGCGGTCGGGAAAGCCTACAGCGAAGCTTCTCTGATTACCGATCCGATGCGGCACAACGACATTCAGACGCGAATCAACGAGCTGTGCCGAGATGACGTGCGCGATCGCCCCCTAACCCAAGAGATTCTGATCTATCTCAGCATCTTAATCAAAACCGATCCCCACCTGTTTAAAGGACTGTGGACGCTGCGAATTGGCTATCTAATTTTGCTGCTGACCAACGAGCTGGTCTACGAGCATCAACTCACCCAGGATGAAGCCTATGAGCACCTGATGAGACTCAGTCCCTTTGAAATCAAGCTGCGGCTAAAACAGGTACTCGCCGGATACGATGGGCTGAATGAGCGCCTGTTTCAGCAAGAGTCTTTGCACATGCGGCAGCAAAAATCGGTCAACTGGGCCGTCATTGCCAATAGCTCAAATGGAGCAGCGACTTTTGAGGGTGACTGGTGGCGCAAACGCAAGATTGACGGCGAAATCAACCGTTTGCCTGAGCCGTTCTACTCTCAGGTGTGGACCCTGATGCAGCACTGCCGGGGCATTGTCATCGGCGATAAGCTAGAGCGACGCAATCGGCTGGCGAGCGATCTGGTGCTTTCGGCGATGACGCCGGGGGAGCAAAACTTTGCTCTGATGATCAATCATCTGCTAAACAAAATTCAAGCGCCTGAATACCGCCATTTGACGGTAGAAGCCCTGCAGGAGCTAGCCCAGATTTTTGAGCAAAATCCTGATTTACAGTTTGACGACTATATCGTGCTCGATGTTTTGATCGGCCATGCGGTGCGACTGGCCTGGCTGCAGCAGCAGCCTCACCGCGGCGATCGCTATGATGACGACAAAGCTGCCGCATGGCGCTCTTTCTATCAGCAGTCGCCTCAGACCTGTGCGGCTCACATTGCTAAGGCCCTGCAGTTTCTGAGCGAACTGGGCGAGCAGGAGCAATCTGAAGCAGACATCCATCAAACTGTCTAGTCATCGCCTCGGCAACTTCCTAAAAAAGCTATCGGCAAAATTACTGAATTTTTCTGGTGCTGTGAGCGGTTAGCGGGGAATACTTAAATCAAGCAAAGATGAAGTTCCTTCAGCCAATTTGCTGATTTTTATTTCCCTTAGACCTTAATTATGAGCAAGCATATGTTAGCTACCCAATTCAACTGTCTCAGCTATCACGGTTGGCAAATTCAGGTCGCTCAGGAAGATCAGGACTTTTACTTTGAGTGCTATCCCCCCGACCAGCTAGACTTCTGCAACGATGGTGAATACTACAGCGATCGCACAGCCGCTTTTTGTGCTGCTCGTGAATTTGTTGACCGGGAGCTTGCCATTCAAGCCCTTTTAGACATTGCCGAAGAATGGCTTGAGTCTGGCTGCATCAGCGAAACCGAGTATTGGAATCTGACTGATTTCGCTTAGACTGCTCGATACTTCAGCCAAGTCTACGCTTCAGTCGATAGTGGCCGACGCTCTAAAACGGTACTGAGCTGTTCTAGACCCCGCTGAATCCGTCGCGTAATCGTCATGGGGCTAACGCCGATGCGCTCGGCTACTTCCTTGCGAGATAGGTTTTTGAAGTAGACGCATTCGATGGCAATGCGCGTCTTCTCTTCCAGCAAATTGAGAGCCTGCTGTAGCTGTTCGCGGTCTTCTTCCCAGATTTGTAGCGTTTGCGCTTGAGCATCTGGCAGCATATCGCCTAAGGTTAAAGCCGTATCTTCCTGACGATTGACGGTGGCGTCGAGGCTCAGAGGTGAGCGATTGCGCGTAGAGAGCTTAACGTCTTGCCATTCGGTTGCCGAAATATTGAGCTGTGCGGCAATTTCATCATCTTTGGGCTGACGACCCAGTTCTTCCGCTAGCGCCGTTCTGGCCCGCTGTCCGGCTTTCTGCAGCTCTTGCCAGCGACGAGGAATTTTAACAGTCATGCTGCGATCGCGCAGGTAGTGCAGCATTTCGCCGCGAATGTAGGGCACTGCAAACGAGCTGAACGCGCAGCCCTGAGTCGGGTTAAAGCGCTCAATGGCGCGGATGAGGCCAAGGTAGCCAATCTGCTCTAAATCTTCGTAGGGTTCAGAACACTGACGGCTGACGCGGTGGGCAATCTTGCGTACCAGGCCCGCATTCATTTTAACGATGCGATTGCGGAGAGCGGTGGAAGGGTTCTGGCAGTAGGCTACCAGCAGTTCCATGAGTCTGGTGTGGAGGGAAGATTGGGTTTTCATAATTAAGGGGGCGCCTTTAACTCGCTTCATGGTCATTGTGCGAGATGGGTCTGGCCCCTTAAACCTGTTGTTCCACGGAATTATCTCAGCCCCCCTCAGCCAAACTCCGTAAATGTACGGGGGATTTACATACTCGCTGCAGTTCCACCACAGAGACACTAGCTTTGTCAGGTACCAGATCACAACCAAGCACTGATATTGCTCCTGATATTGGCTGATTATTCGACTGGCCGCCGTGACATTACTTAGCAGAGTCTAGGTAAACTTATTTTTCCACTATCATCGGACAAAGACGCTAGCCCGAGTAATGTCTCTGCTGAGATAGCATTGTTGCCTCTAGAAACCGCAGATCCGGCAAAGCTTTGTCCTGAGATACTGAACTCAAACCGATACGACCGCGATCGCGGCTTCAGCTAGCCGCAAGGCAACATTATGGCGGCAAACGTCGTTTTCACTCATGGAACTTATGATTGCTCAAGCGCCCAACACCCAACTGCCTCAGCTCGACGAAATTCGCAACGGTTTGCCCAATATCTGCGGCTGGGAAACCGCGATCGCTGAGATAACCAATCACAACGACCCCGTCTTTTTGCCTGTCACTAACCTCGATCTGAATCAAATCACGGCTGGGTTTGCCTGCGCCCTACACATGCACCAGCCCACGATTCCAGCGGGTCAAGCGGGACAGCTCATCTGTAATTTGCAGCATATGTTTGAGCATCCCCATGACGGCGATAACCATAACGCCAGCGTTTTTGCCGAATGCTACAGCCGTATGGGCGATTTCATCCCGCAGATTGTCAGCAATGGCGGCAACCCCCGCATCATGCTGGACTATTCTGGCAACCTGCTCTGGGGTCTGCGGCAAATGGGCCGCGACGACGTGCTAGACAACCTGAAGCGAATCACCTGCGATCCGCAATATGTTCCCTATGTGGAATGGTTAGGAACGCTGTGGAGTCACGCCGTCGTGCCTTCGACCCCCATTCCTGATATCAAGCTACACATTCAGGCCTGGCAGCAGCACTTTGCCGCCATTTTTGGCTACGAGGCGCTGCGGCGAGTCAAGGGCTTTTCGCCACCAGAGATGCACCTGCCCAATCACCCCGATACGCTGTTTGAATATGTCAAAGCGCTCAAAGACTGCGGCTATCGCTGGCTGCTGGTGCAGGAACACTCCGTAGAGCGCCTAGACGGAACCGGACTCTGGCACGAGCATAAGTACATTCCTAACCGCCTTGTGGCCCGCAATTCCCAAGGAGAAACTATTGAGATCACAGTCTTGATCAAAACTCAGGGATCTGATACCAAGCTAGTAGCCCAGATGCAGCCCTATCACGAAGCCAAGGGGCGATCGCGCCAGAGGATCGGGGATGTCAGCGTGCCCAGCTGTGTCAGTCAGATTGCCGATGGCGAAAATGGCGGCGTGATGATGAATGAGTTCCCCCGGGATTTTCAGCCTGTGTGGTCAGAGATTAAAGACAATGGTCGCAGCACCGCTGGCGTCGTGGGCCTCAACGGTACGGAATACATTGAACTGATTGAAGCCGCAGGGGTTAGCCCAGGTGACTACCCTGCCTGTCAGGCTGTCCATCAGCATCAGATTTGGCAGCGAGTTAATCCTGATAGCGCCACTCCAGAAGCCGTCCAGGCTGCCATTGAGGAATTGCAGGCAAGCGACCACAGCTTTAGTATGGATGGGGCCTCTTGGACGAATGATTTGAGCTGGGTCAGTGGCTATGAAAACGTACTTGGCCCCATGACCCAGCTCAGCGCCTGGTTTCATCAAAAATACGATCGCCTAGTCCAGGCCGATCCTGGCGTGACGCAGCAAGCTGACTATCAGGCGGCGCTGCTCCATGTGCTGCTGCTAGAAACGAGCTGTTTTCGCTACTGGGGCCAGGGCGCTTGGACAGACTATGCCAATGAAATTTATCGACGCGGCGAGGCTATTGTGAAAGAGGCATGATGAGCGACGCCGCACTACTCTCTAACCACTGGCAAGACTGGGTAGTTACCCTGGGCTACGTCAGCTTTGCCCTGTTTATTACCTGGCGCGTTTTGACTGCCAACAGCAGCGAGTAGTAGCTGTGTTGCAAGCTGTTAGCAAAAAAAAGCCTAGCAGCGATGCTAGGCTTAAACACCTCAACTATCTGAGAGGAGAACACAAAACAAGAAAAGCTGTATTTTCGCTCCAGCCTCGAACTCAACGGCTGGCCCAAATCCATATTAGCTTAATAGGATTTATTGTCAACAAGTTAGCGCCGCATCTGTATGAATTTGCCCGAAGATCCTGAGAAGCCTTCCCAGATCAATATCGTGCCGATGATCGATGTCATCTTTGCGGTACTGGCCTTCTTTATTTTGTCTACGCTGTTTTTAACCCGATCTGAAGGATTGCCGGTCAATCTGCCTGGGGCTGTCACCGCCAATCAGCAGCGATCGCCCGATCTAACCCTCACCATAGATGCCCAAGGCAACTTATTTCTAGATCAGGAAGCGATAGCGCTGAGCAATTTAACCGCAGCGGTAGAAAGCCAAACTGAAGCGGGGCAGCCCGTTTTAGTGACTATCAATGCCGATGCAGCGGTTGATCATGGGCGAGTGGTAGCGGCGATGGATGAGCTACGAAAAATTGACCAGGTGCGCTTAGGCATTGCCACTCAGCCTTCAGATTAGGATTTCATCACAAGTTTCGTTTTTTATTAACAGACAATCTGTGAGCGCCTTGCTATACCTAGACATGTAAATCTATTGAGCAAGGCAATTTTGGCTATGTCAACTGCAACTGTTCTGCAATTTATGCAGAAAACTGCCGACGATGCAGCCCTGCGCCAGCAGCTAGAAGAACTCCTGGGTGTCGGGGACGGCGATATCAGCAGCGAATCAGAACTTGATCCACAAGAAACAGAAGCGCTCAAGGGTGAGCGAGCCCCCATTGTGGCCGAATTTGCCACGAAAAATGGCTACCCGTTCTCGGTTGAGGAACTGGTTGCTGTTGTAGATGCGTTTGAAAAGCACCAGGCTGGCAAAATTTCTGATCAGGCGTTTGCCCAGGCAATAGGCGCTAGCAGCACTACCAGCCGCAACACCAATTCAGTCAAGCGCTTGGCTAAGTATTTGACCCGTACATACCTGGGCTACGATCTCTCGTCTAAATCTGCTAAGTAGGGCAGCGATCGCTGGCTGCAGGGTACTGGCGGTCGCTCTGCATCCCAAATTTGCAAAGTCTCCAGGTTCAGTGGTGAATCTGGAGACTTTAAGCTCTAGATCTGTTCGCTTTGGGTCGCAGGGTAGACGATCAGGGGAGCAATCGCTCCATATCCTAGAGCGTGTAGATATTGTGAGCAAGCTATGACTGGCGATCGCCCTGAAAACTCAGTGCCAAAAACCAATACGCCCACGGAGGCAGCCGCCAAAGCTCAGAAGGAACTGGCTACTGGCCCCGAAACAGATCCCCAAGAGCTAACGGCGCCCCAAGCAGATCCCATGCTGTCAGACGAAACTGTCGATCAGGCGCGGGCGCGTCAAGAAGCTGCCCGTGAGGAATAATCTTGCGCTAAACTGTAGGCTGCTGAAGCGTTTGATTAATGATAAAATCCCATCACGTTAGCAAATGCGCAGCCCTGGAGAGGTGGCAGAGTGGTCGAATGCGCTCGACTTGAAATCGAGTGTGCTGAAAGGCACCGTGGGTTCGAATCCCACCCTCTCCGTTGATTAGAGACCATTACCAATAAGAATAAAAGGTGCCCAGTAGAACGGATGGGCTAGAGCCTCTGAGTGGCGATCGCGGGTAGTTGATTCAGGTCTGATCTGAATGTTGCGGCTGATATCAGTAGTAGCTAAGGTACTGCCGTTAATCAGACTGAGCTGAGCCGTTCTGAGGGCGGTGGCCTTGCTCTGCCCGGACTGTAGCTGCTGGTAAAAAGCCGTCATCAACTGTTGGGTGCTACTGTCGTTCACCTGCCACAGAGAGGCCAGCACTGCCTGCGCACCGCGCCGCTGAAACTGATAGCCCAGCCCCAAAATCTCCTCACCATTGCCAAAGCCACCGAGTCCGGTTTCACAAGCGCTCAGCACCACCAAGTCAGCCTGCAAAGACCAGCTACTAATATCCTGCAGCGTAGCGCGATCGCCATTGCCAAACAAAATAAATGACGCTTCAGGCTGACCGGGCAAGAAAGCGGCATGGGTAGCAAAGTGCAAAATGTCATAGTCTCCCAAACGGGGTTGCACCTCAGCTAGGCTGAAAGCCTGATCAATCAAAATTCTCGACTGCGGCCAGAGTGTTTGTAGCTGGCGTACTTCCTGTCCGGCAAAAGGAAGGCCGCTAAAGTCAGCCGATCGCGTTCCTAAAGCAACGTCATAGCTCAGCGCCGGATCGGCAAAGGCTCCGGCCAATAGCTGCGGCTGAGGAACAGGGGCCGTATTAAATTCTGTCAGAGACTGGGCCGTAATCACGTTAATGATATAGTCCTGTACCAGCCACTGCTGACCGTCATGCAGCGCCGCCAGGGGAATATAGCGCAGCGAGCCGTCAGGGGCATAGACAAGCGTGGTGACTGGAGACTGAGCCAAATCAGCCGCAATTGGGCGAATCAGCCAGTCGTAGAGCTGCTGGGCCGGGGCGATCGCGTCAGTTCCAGGCTGCGCTAGGGCTTGGCGAAAGTCTAAAACAGCCTGATTAAGAGCGGTGCGGCTAACGGGGACGGTACGGCGCAGCGGCGGTGACTCTGGCAGCGTTAGCACTAGCTCTAGGCGGTCTTCTAGAACCAGGGGATAGAGCAGTGCCCCATCAAGCTGCTGTAGGTTATCCCGCAGGGCATCTAAATCAGCCGGATGAACGCTGGCCCGCTGGGCGCTACGGCTGAGCTGATCAAGCGCGGTCGTCACCGCTGGGGTGGCAATAAACTGATTAAACTGCTGGTTGAGGTCGTCCTGCAACTGGACGAGCTGGGCCAAACGCTGCTGCTGCACGGGCGATCGCTGAGTATCTGGTATCTGGCGGAGCTGGTTCAGTTCTTGTCCTAGCTCAACTGCCGACCGCTGGAGTTCCCCGTAGCTGGCTAAGATTGCTTGCTCAGGGGGCTGTAGGGCAATTTCAGCCGCCACGTTGGAACTGCGCAAATAGCGGCTAGCCTCCGCTTGCTGCAGCAGGTCTAAAACCTGCTGTGCTTCTAATACTCGGTCTTGCTGTAGGAGTAAATCAGCGAGTTGGCGATAAGTCTGAGCGACGGTATCGGTGTAGGACTGCTGCAGTACTGGGGAAAGTCCTAACAGGTCAGAGCGAATGTCTTGGCGTAAATTGACAGACTGCTTGTAGAGGGCGATCGCCAAGAACGGCTGTTCTGCCGCCAAAAGCTGGCCCCCGTTGCTCAGCACGATCGCCTCTCCGGCGCGATCCCCCAGCGCCTGTAAAAGACCTCTCGCCTGACTTAGCAAGACCTGGGCCTGGTCGGTTTCTCCCTGCCTAGCTAGTAAGAGAGCCAAGCTGTTGAGCGTACGTCCCTCAGCCCCGCGATCGCCCGTCAAAGTAGCTAAATCCAGCGCCTGCTGCAGGGCCATTTGAGCGGCGTCTAACTGACCAAGCTGCTGATAGAGTCCCCCCAAGCGATCCCAGGCTTCTCCTGTTGCTGCTAAGCTACCGGTTGCCTGCGCTGCGGCGAGCGATCGCTGATAGGCCACGAGTGCCTGCGGCAAATTTCCGGCCCGCTCATGCAGTGCGCCGATGGCCCCTAAAACAGCTCCTTGCTGCTCATTGGCGCTAGGAAGGGCGGCTTCTAGATGCCGTAGGGCCTCTGGGTAGCGTCCAAGGGCTTCGTAGACGCCAGCCAGATTCACTCGGACCGCAACTTCCCCGGCGCGAAAACCAATTGCCTGATGCTGAGCTAGAGCCTGCTGATAAGCGCTCAGGGCCTCGCCGTAGCGACCCTGACGGTAGTAGAGGCCGCCCAGGCTGTCGCTGAGATAGCCGAGCTGACGGCGATCGCCTAGCGCATTAGCCAGGGTCTGTCCCTGCTGGTAGTAATTCAGGGCTGTCTCGTATTCGCCTAAGTTCTCTGCAATCAGTCCCAAGCTGGTGAGAACCTGACTGAGACTGGCCCGATCGCCTAGGGGCTGCAAAACGGTCAGCGCTTGCTGATAAATGGCCTGCGCTGCTCGATACTTTCCCTGCTGACGATACAGCCGACCGATATTGTTCAACAAGCGGCCTTCGCTGGCACGATTGCCTATATGACGAGCGAGGGCGAGGGCCTGCTGATAGTGAACTAGGGCTTGTGGATGGTTTCCTAAGCGATCGTAGATACCGCCCAGATTGTTGAAGGTGCGCCCGGCATGAAAGTACGAGCCGATCTCAGCAGGGGCTGCCTGCGCCATGGCCTGTCGTGCAGCCAACGCTTGCTTGTAGAGACTGAGGGCCTGAGTATAGTGGCCCCGATGGGCCTGGACTGCCGCTAAATTGTGCAGAGCCTCGGCTCGAATCTGGACTGACTGCGAACTTGGCGATGTTGCCGCTAGAGCCAGGGCCTGCTGATGCAGGGTGTAAGCGGTGGGCACATTGCCTAGTCGCCGCTGGACGACGCCGATTTGATTGAGAGTGGCCGCCAGCCCTGCAGGATCTGATAGAGCGGCATACTGCGATCGCGCCTGGGTTAAAGCTGTTAAGGCGGTTCCATAGTCGCCTAAGTTGAGCAAAACTTGCCCTAGCCCCAAGTAGGCCGCCGCTGCCGCAGGGCGATCGCCTGCCTGCTGCGCCTGACGAAGTGCCTGCTGATAGACGCTCCGGGCCGCCGGAAACTGGCCCTGAAAAAAGAGCCATTCTCCCTGTTGTAGCGGGTCTGAGGGTAAGGTCTGTAGCGTGTCAGCTCTGCTTAGTTTAGCTGGCACAGCACTAGCGGGGACGGCTACGCTGGCCTGTGCCCCAAGCCAGAGCAAGCTGCCCCACAGCCACGGCCATCTGCTTGCCATAACGCTCCTACAGTTTCAGCGAAGCGGGATGATAAAACTGCAGCCGCGCCAATCCCAGATATTGTTCCAGTCCTGCTGCACCCGCAGGATAGGCAACGACACGGTACTGGTAGGTGCCTTCATCCGGGTTGCGACGGACATCAAGGGCCAGGGTGATCTGTCTGCCTGGTGCAACTGGCGGCTCGAACGTGACCGTGACCGTGCGGCTGTCGCGATCGCTGACTACAAACGCTAAGGGAATTTCCTCGCCGCGATCGCCATAGGTGCCTTCAAAAGCAGTGGTATTGCGGGCGCTGAAGCGGGGATAGTCGCTGCCGAGGGTTTGAGCGATCGTCACCTGTTCTAAGGATTCTGCCGCCGCCGCGGGCAGGTCAATCGTGAAGTAATAGGTGGTGCGGCGGCCCTCGAAGTTGTTGGGTACCCGCGTATTCACGAGGCGGGGCGGACGGGCAAAGTAGGTAGGAGGCGGGGCGGGCTGAGCTGATTCGGCTAAAGCCGTGATGCGCTCTTGGGTGATGATCGGCATAGCGGTTTGCTCTGCCTGCTGCAAGAAGGTATTGACCGGAATGCCCAAGTTGAATCCGGCCCGAACTACAGTCGCATCGGTTTCATAGGTCGGCAGATACACCTCGCGCCCTTCGGCCTGGCCGTGAATGCCCACCACCTCGCCCTGCTGATCGAAAATAGGGCCGCCGCTCATGCCTTCGCGGGTGACATTGGTATAAATCAGGCCGTAGCCACCGGGCAGTGGTCGCCGGGGCAGGCCGGAAATTTGCCCTGTTGTTAGCTGATAGATATGAGGAATGGCGTCTCCGGCCGCAGGCCAGCCAGCAATAAAAACGGTGTCGCCTTCTGTCAGACCGTCTGAGTTACCGAGCTGAGCTTTTTCGTAGCCTTGGCGGCTCTTGAACTGCAGCACCGCTAGATCCACTGTGGGTAAGTGCTGTACGGTGCTATAGCTTAGGGGATAGGTAGATTCGTCGGGAGCAATGACCTCATATTCATCCTCAGTGGCAACGACGTGCTTAGCGGTTAGCACATAGTAGGTATCGCCCTGCTGATCAAAAATTACCCCTGATCCAGCATTCTGGCCGTTGATTAAAACAGTGGTGCCTTTGGCAATGTCGTTGACATCAGAGCCGCTGAGCTGAGCTACAACCTGCAGCGGTAAAACCGTGAGCGCACTCACGCCAGCGATCGCGGCCCCAGCTTTAGCGGATAGGAGAAAGTTCATCTTCAACCTCCGGGTGCGGTTCAGCAGAATTTGAGGGACGAGGCGCGGCTGTCGGTAGGGCCGGATAGTCCCCCTGCAGATAGCGCTCCCAAGACACATACAGCCGTAAGCCAGTCTCTTCAATCGGACCGTCATTGGGTACCCGAATCCGCAAAATTCGCTGCAGCGCCGCTCGCGGACGAATTTCAGCTTGGAGCGCAAACAGCCGTCCCCGACAACCGCCGCCAGCCTGCTGGGCCACGCAGGTCACCAGTTCACCGTCCATCCGGCCCGTGGTGATATAGGTGAGATTGCCTGTGGTCAAATAGGTTTGAAACTGTTGGGTAGCGGCTTCACATTCAGTTTGCGGCGTACGGGTCGGCGCGATTGCAATCTCGGCGGCTGTCCACTCCACCAGCGTTACGGTGCCCTCAGCGGTTTGGGCCACCGTCGTGGGGATGCCGTCCTGCTGTAGACAGGCAAAGGTGACTTCCGCTTTCACCGCTGGCGATCGCCCGGTAATCGTAGCGGCGGCGATCGCTGCTGCAAGCAGGCTAGCCTCTAAGCGACCCATGCCCAATATTTCGCCTCTCGTGCCAGTAACTCTATTCTATTCAAGGCGTTTTGCCGTTT
The DNA here is from genome assembly GCA_010671965.1 of Leptolyngbya sp. SIO4C5. Lineage (GTDB taxonomy): Bacteria > Cyanobacteriota > Cyanobacteriia > Phormidesmidales > Phormidesmidaceae > Sphaerothrix > Sphaerothrix gracilis. Next base: position 527 of record JAAHIC010000003.1, on the reverse strand, counting down.
TCGGCAAGTCGTCAGAATTGTTTAGGTTTGATTGCGTGTTCAAAGTGGCTGCCGAATGACAAACCGCTACGGTAAGCTGAATGCACTGACTTTATTGATGACACGTGCAGGGATTTCTCAATCTCCACAAACCCGTTGGCTTTACCTCTCACGACTGTGTTGCCAAAGTTCGCAAACTGCTGGGGATTAAAAGAATAGGCCATGCTGGCACCCTAGATCCCTTAGCTACGGGTGTCTTGCCCCTTGCCATCGGTCGCGCCACGCGGCTGATTCAGTATCTGCATCCTGATAAAGCCTACCGGGCCGTGATTCGCTTGGGTACTACCACCACCACCGACGATCTTGAAGGTGAGACGGTCAGGGCTGAACCTGTGCCTCATTTGCAGCTAGAAACCGTGGAAGCAGCTTTGACTCAGTTTCAGGGCACGATTGAGCAGATCCCCCCCAGCTACAGCGCTATTCAGGTGGAAGGCAAACGGCTTTACCGGCAGGCCCGGCAGGGCAAGGCACCTCTACCGCCTTGCCCA
>JAAHIC010000299.1 GCA_010671965.1 Leptolyngbya sp. SIO4C5 | reverse complement strand
GCGGAAAAGCGTCAATATCAAGCTCTTGCTGGCCCAGTTCAGATCGAGCCATGTCTAGGCTGTTGTTGATCAGCGCTAAGAGATGACGACCGTTGCGAATAACCCGCTCAATGTTTTGCAAATCGGCAGGGTGACTTTCCCCTTGCTCTGTACGGCCCTGAAACTTTTTCAGCAAAAGACTGGAAAATCCTAGAATCGAGTTCAGCGGATTTTTCAGCTCGTGGGCTAGCTGAGAGAGCTGTTCCTGATGTAGCCGAGCCAAACGGTTTAGCTCTTGCCCGGTTAGAGAGAGCTGCTCCTCAATCTTGACTAAATCGGTCAGGCGCTGCTGAATGTAGCTCTCTAGGCTGACAATAATGACGTGATCGAGGACGGAATTGATGGTCCGCGCTGCGTTTAGGACCTCTATGGCCGTCCCGGTCAGTAAATCTTCTTCCAAAGCCGAAAAGATCACCTCTCGCAGTAGGCGATACTCACGGGCAATCTCTGAGGCATCAAAGCCCTGTTCTGCCCTGACGATGCCGTGCTCTAAGCTGTTGCAGTTGAGGCCATCCGTATCATCTTGAATGTCTTGGCTCAGCAGCGTGGCGATCGCCTCTAGTACCTCAGGCAGGCTATCGTAAATGGCTTCGTGAGTAAGCTGCCGTACGCTGTCAATTTCGCCATCAGCCAAAACCGATACCATCCACTGCTTGGTAATAGGCTTCACTTTACGCAGTAGCGCCCGACCCAGATCCTTCATAGCTATACGGTGTGTCTATAAACTTCTAGATAGCTGCTAAGCGGCGTTGGAACAAAATGACTGGAACTTTGGCAGTCCAACGTAAAAACGGAAATACGGGCAACTGGCAGATCTCGCGTAGAAAAATCAAAGATGATAGACACAATCGCTGGCTGTGACAGGTAAAATCTTTGCCATTGACCACAGCGTGTATTCTATTGAGCAGTCAAGATTGTTGCGCTAGCCTTACAAGCTAAAGAGCAAGTATGTGATCTCCAGTTTACTGGGTAAGGAGTCAGTTTTATGTGCGGAATCGTTGGATATATTGGCACCCGGCCCGCTAGCAGCATCCTGTTAGAGGGCTTGCAAAAGCTGGAGTATCGTGGCTACGACTCGGCAGGAATCGCCTCGATCTCAGAAGGCGAGCTGCACTGCACACGGGCGAAGGGCAAGCTGAAAAACCTGCAAGACAAGCTAGAAGGCTCTGAAAATCCAGCGCGCGTCGGTATTGGTCATACTCGCTGGGCCACTCACGGCAAACCCGAAGAATATAACGCTCACCCCCACACGGATACGGCCCGGCGCATTGCCGTGGTGCAAAACGGCATCATTGAAAATTACCGGGAACTGCGCGAAGACCTCAAAGCCAAAGGGCATAAGTTTCTCTCCGATACGGACACCGAGGTAGTGCCCCATCTGATTGCGGAATTTATGAAAAATCCGCCCCACGAGCTGAGTCCGCTAAGCCTGCAGTCACTATTTCTAGAAGCGGTGCGACTGGCGGCCAACTGCCTGGAAGGGGCTTTTGCGCTGGCGATTATTTGCGTAGATTTCTCCGATGAGCTAATCGTGGTGCGGCAGCAGGCACCGCTGCTGATTGGCTTTGGCCAGGGAGAGTTTTTCTGCGCTTCAGATACGCCTGCGATTGTGCCCCATACGCGGGCAGTGCTGCCGTTGGAGAATGGTGAGCTAGCGCGGCTGACGCCTATGGGAGTGGAGGTGTATACGTTTGCGGGCGATCGCCTCAAGAAGTTTCCCCGCACCCTCAACTGGAACCCCATCATGGTGGAGAAGCAGGGATTCAAGCACTTCATGCTCAAGGAAATCTACGAGCAGCCAGGAGTCGTCCGTACGGGGATTGAAACTTATATTGACGAAACCTGGAGCTTGGATAGCCACACCTCTCCAGTGCGCTTAGACCTAGACCCAGAGCTACTACAGGGGCTAGAGCATATTCAGATTGTGGCTTGCGGCACGAGCTGGCACGCCGGACTCATCGGCAAGTATCTGCTAGAGCAGCTCGCCGATATTCCCACAATGGTGCAGTATGCCTCGGAGTTTCGCTACTCGCCCTCGCCGCTGACGCCAAATACGCTAACTATCGGCGTCACCCAGTCTGGAGAAACAGCCGATACGCTAGCAGCTCTGGCAATGGAGCTAAAGCGGCGATCGCAGCAGGCAGAGGTCAAGTTTCAGCCGCGTCTGTTGGGCATCACAAACCGGGCAGAAAGTTCTCTAGGGCGTATGGTGTCCCACATTATTGACACCCACGCAGGAATTGAGATTGGCGTGGCTGCCACCAAAACCTTTACCGCTCAGGTAATGGCTTTCTACTTTTTAGCCCTAGAACTGGCCTATATTCGCAAAACCCTGTCACCAGAGCGGTTCAGCACGATTTTGACTGAAATGCGCCAGCTTCCGGCTCAAATTGAGCTGATTTTAGAAAGTCAGGAGCGCTATATCGAGGAGTTAGCCCATGATTTTGCTGAAACCCAGGACTTTATCTTTCTGGGGCGAGGCATCAACTTCCCGGTGGCGCTCGAAGGCGCTTTGAAGCTGAAAGAGATTAGCTACATTCACGCGGAAGGCTATCCGGCGGGCGAAATGAAGCACGGGCCGATTGCGCTGCTGGATGCCAAAGTACCTGTAGTGGCGATCGCCATGCCCGGTTCTGTTTACGAAAAGGTGCTCTCCAATGCCCAAGAGGCGAAGGCCCGCGATGCTCAGCTCATCGGCGTCGTGCCTCTGAATGACCCTGAAGCCGAGGATACCTTTGATTCTTTGCTGCCCGTACCCACCGTAGACGAGCTGCTCTCCCCCATCCTGACGGTGATTCCGCTGCAGTTGCTGGCCTATCATATTGCTGCCCGTCGGGGTCTAGATGTCGATCAGCCGCGCAATCTGGCTAAGAGCGTCACGGTGGAGTAAAGACACCTATTCTTAGCAAACAGGTACCTGGGTGGTTGCCGCACCGCACTCCTTGCCGAGTGCCTAAATCTGCCAGCAAATACGTGAACGGCGATCACCTATGGGATGCTATAAAACGCGATCGCTGGGAGGGTAGGGGGCAGCCGCAGGCAGTGCCCTGTCTAGGCTGCTTTCTTCCAGGTAGACGGGTTCCTATCCATAGATACAGGCTGGTTTCAAAGGGAGAACGCTAGGCTAGACAAAAGATGTATCACTCAAATTCTCATGCGTTCTCTTGGCTTAGATAAGCTCTTTTCTGGCCTTAACCGACTTCTGATGATTGGCCTGCTGCAGGTCGTTTTTTGGGCAGGCTGGGCGATCGCCTCGCCAGCTATGGCCGTTGAGCTAAAGGCAGAATTGCTGGCCCAGGCTCAGCAACCTTTTAATCCAGAAAGTATCGACACGGCTGACTTAGAGTCTGCAGCCGACGTCGTCGAGCAAGCTGCTGACGATGTTTATGAGGGCTTGGAGACGACCAAGCGGATTAAAGGCAAAACCGAGCTACGCAATCAAAAGATAGAAGAAGGACGTGATGAAGCCAGCAGTAAGCTGCAAAATCTGGCTGAAAAGGCGCGTTCTGCCGAAAGCTTAGACGATTTAACGGTGCCTGAACAGCGAATTTTACGCCACTATCACGAAGTCAATTAAGACTAATTAAAGCAGTTTAATCGCGATCGCTCTGCTTTAGTGTTGGCTATGAATTTTATGCATAGCCGCTATCGATACTAACTTTTGATCTTCTAGAAGCGTATTCCTAGGATTGAGATACGCAGTTAAAGGAGATTAATCATGATTGGATTTACCGCTTCGGGCCTAGTTAAAAAGCAGCCATCCCCTTCCATTCGGCAGCGACTTTGGCAGGCTACAAAAGAGTTTTGGGCCTTCAGCAATTTCTACGGCGAGTATCAGTCGTTGGCCCCTCACCAAAGACGCCAGCAGTTAGCCAAGCTGGAAGCTGACGCTAAGCGCTCTTTAGAAGCGTAAGCCTATCGGGCTGGCCGATACAGCCATTTTGCCGTACCTCTCAAAGCTGGATAACAAGTTAAATAGCGGGTCTGGTTTAGCCGCAGCTTCTATTGCAGAAGATGTCTATCTAGCAACTGAAACTGCGGCCAACCGATCAGCAGCTAAATTTCCAGAACGCCTAAACTAAGCTGACATTAACAAGACAGAGAAAATCTGGCGTTTACTCTGATGTTTCAAAAGCAGGCTGTTTGTCATAGGTCGGCATTTGCCCAGACGTTAAACGCTGCCAATAATCTTTGAGATCGCCGGCCACTTCATTGGACAAAATGTAACAGCCAATTAGGTTAGGGAAAGCCATGCCTAAGAGCATTAAATCACTAAAGTCAATAATGAGTCCCAGACTGACCAAACAGCCTAAGAAAGTACAGACCACGTAAATGCACTTGAAAATGATAGTGCTGCGTTCGCCAAATAGATAAGCCCAGGCTTGAATGCCGTAGTAGCTCCAAGAAATAATAGTCGAGAAGGCAAACAGGCAAACGGCAATACTTAAAACGATAGGAAACCAGCCAATCACGCTTTCAAAGGCGCTGGAGGTCATCGCGACGCCGCTGAGTTCTTCGCCAGTATCCTGATAGGCTCCGGTGAGCACAATGGCGATCGCCGTCATATTGCAGATAATCACCGTATCGATAAACGGCTCTAGCAGCGCTACAATGCCCTCTCGTACGGGTTCATCCGTTCGGGCCGCAGAGTGAGCGATCGCGGCAGAACCGACGCCAGCCTCGTTAGAAAAGGAGCTGCGACGAATCCCCTGCACCATGACGCCAACAATGCCCCCCACAGCCGCACTGGGAGCAAAAGCTTCGCTGAGAATGGTGCCGATAGCAGCCGGTACCTGAGCAATGTTGACAATGATGACAAACAGGCAGGCGATCGCGTAGATAGCGGCCATAGCTGGCACCAGCTTTTCGGCAATTGCGCCAATCCGACGGATACCGCCAATAATCACAAACGCGGCTAGCGCTGCCAAGACAACGCCAAACAGCCAAGCAGGCAGTCCGGGCACCAGGCTAGAAATTGCGGCATAAGCCTGGTTGGACTGAAACATGTTGGCCCCGCCCAAGCTGCCGCCTAAGCAGAGAATACAGAAAAGAACGGCCAGTCCTTGTCCTAGGGGCCGCATCCCCTTTGGAGACAGTCCTCGCGTCAGGTAATACATCGGCCCACCCAAAACGGTGCCATCTTCCAGGATGCGGCGATATTTAACGGCCAGGGTACACTCCACAAACTTGGTTACCATCCCGAAGAGGCCCGCCAGCGTCAGCCAGAACATAGCACCGGGGCCGCCGAGCTGAATGGCGACTGCCACACCGGCGATATTGCCTAAGCCGACCGTGCCTGAAACGGCAGTTGCCAAAGCTTGAAAGTGAGAAACTTCTCCCTCATCGTGGGGATCGTCGAACTTACCCTGCACTACCTGGATAGCGTGCTTGAAGCCGCGAAAATTGATGAACCCCATGCGCAGGGTGAAGAAAATTGCGGCCACAAACAGCCACAGCACGATGAAAGGAAAGCCATTTTCACCCCCGATCTTGAAAAAGAGGAGAGTGTCCATGAAGTCCACAATCGGCTGAAAAACCCGGTCAACTCCGGTTGCCGCTTCTTCTTGGGCCATTGCACCCGGCGGAGATAGTAAGATCCAGGCCAGCAGGCAGGGCAGCAGCAGCCAGAAATTTTTGTGATGTAGAACGCTTAAAAGCTGACTAAAACCGCGACTCAGGGGCGATCGCGGTGGAGTAGGGCTGAAATCAGCTTTCCAGGGATGATTGCTCATATTCAGATATCACTCATTCAAAATGAGGGGTTTAATCCCTAGTAGGCATATCATCTTCTCAAAGGGCAAGTTGTTAATTTAAGTACGCCTATTCGCTAATGACAGTTTGCCTAATATTTGCTAGCCCTGGCCCAGGTTGGCGATCGCGGTTTGCCAATCTGTAGCAATCCTTGGCAGGCACTCCAGCCGCCTATCGCAGATTGGCCTCAGCAACCGCTCTGATATCCCAGGAAGCAGGCGAGCCTGATCCTGGGATATCAA
>JAAHIC010000298.1 GCA_010671965.1 Leptolyngbya sp. SIO4C5 | reverse complement strand
CTTCCGCCGCTTGGAAACCAGCGTCCGCAATGTCGAGAAATACGTCAGCCGCCTATTCAGCAAGACCGGCACTAACAGCCGCACCGAGCTAGTGCGCTATGCCCTGGAACATGGACTAGTAACGACCTAGCTGGGAATTTTCGTAGGGCAGGGTGGTCTGTACCAGCAAGGTTGATAGGGGCTGATTGCGATAGGCCCGGTAGAGAACTATGAAGCTACCTGAGAGGACCACCGCGCTCAAAGGCGCTATGACAGGGAGCCAAATCTGCTGGCTAAACAGCAGCCAGCTCGTCCCAATAATCACTCCAACCACGGCAATTTCGGTCAGTCCTAAGACTAGCGGATGCCTCAGCCACCAGGCCAAGCTGCCAGCCGCGATCGCCCAAACGCCCATCCAGACAATTTCTGCCCATTCCGGCCAGTAGCGAGTAAGGGGGCGATCGCTCGCAGCAGCGCTCAGGATTTGGCTGGTCATCTGGGCGTGCAGGATCACCCCTGGCATCTGCACGTTCTCCCGCTGAGCTGAACTGTAAGGCGTATAGAACAAGTCCTTGGCGCTGCTGGCCGTCATGCCGATGAGTACCGCTTTATCTTGGACTAAGTCTGGCTCAAACGCCTGGTTGAGGACCTGCGTTAGCGATAGTCGTGGGGCAACCTCAACGGCAGCGCGATAGTTCAGCAGGATTTGATAGCCACGGTCGTCAACGGTTTGATAGCCGCCAGCGCTAGCGCGCAACGGATAGAAAGTAGCCGCCCCTAACTGCATGTAATCGGTATTGACCGGACTGGGTTCAGGTAAGATGCCGTCCTTTGCTAAATACTGCAAGGCCAACCGCAGCCCCAGGGAATAAAGTACCGGGGCGTCTGGCTCGTCACTGGCGCTAGCGAACAGCAAGTTGCGGCGTACCGTATTGTCGCGATCCAGCGGAAAATCATTGAAGCCGACCCGCTCAGGCGGCACCGTTGGTGGTGGCGGAATCGACTCAGCGGCTTCATTGCCGAGCTTGGTAATGGCGATGGTATTGTCGGCGGCCAGAGCCTGCAGCAGTTCGGCCTGACCGGGAGGCTGAGAGATTTCGCGGTGCAGATCTAGGCCAATGGTTCTAGGTTGATGCTGCTGCAAAATATTGATGGCCTGGGCGATCGCCTGATCTGAAGGGGTCGATCGCTGCAGCCGGCGTAAATCAGCTTCGGTAATCTCGACAATGAGCAGCCGTGGATCTGGCGCGAGGCGGGACTGGCGCTGCACCATCAGGTCGTAAAATTTGAGCTCCAGCGGCTGCCAGCCCCCAAGCTGACGGACACCCAGGACTAACCCACAGGCCACCAGACTGGCAATGGCGACGCTGCGCATCCCTTTGAACAAGCGGCGCGGCAGCGGTTCTGAGCTTTCTAGCCAGGGGGCGGTGTTGTGGCTGAGGCTGGCCGCTTCTTGGGCCAGGCTATCTAAGCGATCGAGATCTCGCAGCACGTCCTCAGCCGTCTGGTAGCGATAGTAGGTCGAATAGCGCACCATTTTGCTGAGCAGCACTTTCAGCCCGTCACTGATGGCGGTTTGATCTTGCCAGATGGCTTCTGCCGTTTGGGGATGCTCCAGCAGATCGGCTGGCAGCTTGCCCGTTAAGCCCTGAATCACAGTCATGCCCAGAGCATAGAGATCGCTGTTGTAGCGGGGTTTACCCACGAGCTGCTCGTGGGGCGTATAGCCCTGGGTGCCGATACCCACCGTAACCGTACTCTGCTGACCAGAGACGAGCTGAGTGCGAATTTCTTTAACCGCGCCGAAGTCAATCAGGACGGGCTTGCCGTCACGGCGGCGGCGAATTAGATTTTCTGGCTTAATGTCACGGTGAATGACGTGATTTTTATGGACAAACTGCAGCGTCTCCAACACGTCGCGCAGTAGCTCAATCGCGTGCGCTTCGCTGAGGCGATCGCTTTGCTTAAATTCGACGCTGAGGGGCACGCCATCAATAAAATCCTGGACTAGATAAAACTCCTTACCTTCTTCAAACGAATCCAGCAGCTGAGGAATGCGGTCGTGCTGACCCAAGCGCCGCAGGGTTTTAACTTCAGTGTCAAACAGCCGCCGCGCCACCTGCAAAAACTGCTGATCATGGCTAGCCGGCTGAAGCTGCTTCACTACGCACGGAGGTTGCTGAGGCTGCTGTAAATCTTGAGCCACATAGGTCTGCCCGAACCCACCCGCCCCCAGGGTTCGCACAATTTGATAGCGCCCAGCTAACAGCGTCTTTGGCATACCTCGTGCTGTGTTCACACCTACCCTGATCTCGATTCTGGCATATGCCACCCGCTTCTTCTCAGACCGTAGGCGATCGCCCCCTTGCTGTCAGCCTACGCCAATCCGCTACAGTCTATAGCAAACGCTGCATAGGAATCTGCTCGTGATCACCGGAACCACTCAACTCCTGGGCGTCATCGGTCAGCCCGTCGAACATTCCCTCTCCCCTGTGATGCACAACGCCGCGATCGCCCATCTCGGCGCTGACTTTGTCTATCTGCCGCTACCGGTGTCCCGCGATCGCCTGCCAGAAGCGATCGCGGGCTTTGAAGCCATCGGTCTGCGGGGGTTCAACATCACCATTCCGCACAAGCAAGCGATTATGTCCTTGCTGACAGAGGTATCTGACGTGGCCCAGGCCGTGGGGGCGGTGAATACGGTCTGGCGTACGGAGTCTGGCTGGAGCGGCACCAACACCGACATTGTCGGTTTCTTGGCCCCGCTGCGATCGCTACAGCGCTCCTGGCGGCGGGCCGTGATTTTAGGTAACGGCGGGGCTGCTAGGGCGGTTGTGGCTGGCTGCAGTCAGCTTGGCTGCGAGGAAATTCAGGTGGTCGGTCGCAATCCTGAAAAACTAGAGCAGTTTCAGGCAAGCTGGCAGCATGCGGTGAAGCAGCCGCCTCTGGCCGTCTATTCCTGGTCGGCTTTGCCAAAACTTTTGCCTGAAGCGGACTTGGTGGTTAACGCCACGCCTTTGGGAATGCACCCCCAAACTGACGCCTCGCCTTTGGACGCAGTTCTCGCTGACTGTTTGAGGCCACAGGCGATCGCCTACGACCTAATTTATACACCTAGTCCGACCCGGTTTCTCCAGCAGGCAGCCCAACAGGGGGTCCATACTATCGATGGCCTGGAAATGCTGGTGCAGCAGGGGGCAGCGGCGCTCGAAATTTGGCTACAGCAGCCCGCGCCTGTCGATATTATGCGGCGATCGCTGCGGCAAGCTCTGGGGCTACCCGTACTCTAGCGTTCATCGTCTAGTTTCTGGCGGCGACCCCCCAGACACCATCGCCAGCCAGTGCCCAGCGCTACCAGCAGCTAGCCCCAGACCGCAGTTGTTATCCTGAAATTTTAATTTGATGCCGTAGTTTATAAAGTCTGCTAGTATTACCTACAAAGTTGTTGCTAAGTCAAAAGCTTCGGGCGGATTTGAGCCGCCAGCCAGTGACAACTTAATCAGATAGCGGCTGAAACAGGGTAAGGCGCGCTGTCTGACGTATTGAGACTTTTCATAAGCGAGATAGCCGGGTATCTACCAAGTTTGGTTGTTTTAAAAGGACGTTAGCAGTCCCCAGATCTATGCTTGATCCTGCTTCGCTGCTGCTTAGCTGTACCCAATGCACTCAGCCCCCTGCTAAAACTGACGCCGCTGCCAATCAGCCGATTTGCAGCGTTGAGCAGACTGAAACCAGTTCACCCAAACCGATTGCGGGCTGTCCCTCGCCTGAAATTGCTCTGTCGCCGGACTGGTCTGGGGCTGACGCAATTCGCTCAGCTGTCCAGGTGCTAGCGGCTAACCCGGTGCTGAAATTTACCGCTAAGGTCGCGGTTAATCCTCCAGTCACAGAAACGGAACCCCAGCAGCCTGCCTTGTCTGCCTCGACAGCAGCTGCCCCAGCCCAACCGCAGCCGCGCTTACGATTGGGTAGCCGGGGCGCTGAGGTGCGCCAGTTGCAGACCCAACTGCAGCAGCTTGGCTATCGTCCTGGCCCGGTAGACGGGCGCTATGAGCGGCTTACCCATGCGGCTGTGCTTGCTTTTCAGCGCGATCGCGGCCTCAAGGCAGATGGTATCGTCGGTGCCAACACCTGGGCCGCTCTGACAAAAGCCCCGCCCCGTCAGACAAACCAGCCACCCCAGACGACTCCGGCGTTAACTGAGGCGCGACCGCAGACCCCCAATGACGCAGATAATACTACAGAGGCGATCGCCCCTACAGAAGTTCCCCTGCCTGCCAGCTCTGACCCCGTAGCCGCTCCGTTGGCCGTGACGGCGGCCCCGCTTTCTCCTGTCGTGCCGATCTCCGAGCCCTCGCCGCTGTTGGCAGTCCCCGCAACGAGTGAGCTAGAGGAAGACAGCGCCAAAGAACGCTGGATTTTGGTTTGGGGAATTATTCACATCGGCGGCTGGATTTTGATTGCCCAGCAGACCTCAAGCAGCGTGATTCGCCTCAGCCGCTTTAGCAGAAATTTTCCCAAACTGCGTCCCGCCAGCCTGCTGCCGCAGCTCAAGCTTAAGCAGCCGTCTAAAACGCCGCCGCGATCGCGCCGCTCCAGCGCGAACCGCATTCTTAGCGTTAACTTGCCTAGCGGCGAAGCCCTTTCTAGTCGGGACGGCGAAACCCCCGTAGCAACGCTGCTAACCAATGACCTATACACCGGAGCGTCATACCGTTACTCGCTGATTGACGATGCCAGTCAGCGCTTTGTATTGAGGGAAGATGAGCTGCTGCTGCTCAATCACCGCTTTAGCGAAGCCGATCTTGACACCCAGTATGAGGTAGTTGTGCGGCGGATTGACGGCGCTGGCGGATTTGTGGATCAGCGCTTCGAGATTCATCTGAAGCGATCGCAGCCCACCAATCGCCAGCGCTTTTCGCCACTCCTAGCTGGCTAAGCTGAAGCAAAGCTTGCTAGATGCTTAAGATTGTGCCTAGATTGCCAAACGGTGAGTCTGAGCTACTTTAATCTGTAGATCAGATGTTACTTGTCTGGCTGGTTCTCTCCTATGCTGACTCAAATCGTCCGTCCAATGGTGCATACCCAAATCCGGCTTTTAGCTGGCAGCCACGCAACGCGCCCCGTTTTGATTAAAACGATTTCCCAGTGGCTAGGATTTTTAGGGGTTGAGGCCAAAGTTACCCAGCTAGCCGCTAACTCGCACCAGATTCAAGTTAGCCTTACGGTGGGCAAGCCAGAGGCCTGTGACCTGACTGATTGGCAAAAGATCCTGCAGCATATCCGTTCAGAAACGGACGAACAAAGCGAGCTGCAGGCGATCGCCAACTTTAGTCCTAAGCAGCAGTCGCAGCTACAAAGACTGCTGGCCTATGTAATCCAGGTCGGCAGCCCTGATGGCACTGTTGACTGGCCGACGGTTGATGCTCAGCTCCAGGCGATGGGGTTTGAAACCTCTTTAAGACAGGGGATTGAGGTGGCGTTGAAAGTGCCGCAGTCCTTAGATTTGCTGATGGAAACGTTAGATGATGATGTGGCGGCGATCGCCCTGCCCAAAGCCGTCAGTATTGCGTTAATCGATCGCAAAGTGACGCCTTCTGAAGATCGGGCTTTGTCGGCCCTGATTGCGGCGCTTTAGATCAGATGCAAGGCACAGTACAAGGTTCCTCTTCAAGCCGGTGATTTCTGCGGCGATCGCCAGCGAATATGCCCCTTACTTTGGATGACAATCACCTGCCACCGCCCAGTTTTGGGATCGCGCTGGGAAATAAAAGGATTTGTTTTAAGCGGGGCGCAGCAAGGCTTTGCCATCACAGACTCCGAAAAATAAGCTAATCAACAACGCGGATGCGACCCTGCTGCAACCACTCATGAACTTTTCTCACCAGATCGGTTTGGCGAGCACTCAAGGCGACCCGGCTCCCCAGCAGACGCATCAGTAACCACTGATGCTGACGGGTAATCTTACGAGAGAGACGAATTTCATCAACTAGCTGTTCGAGGGCAGAAACAGAAATTGCGGTTGAGCGTACATATCGGGGTAGAGCATGAATCTTGGGGGATACTAACAATATCCCCCAAA
>JAAHIC010000297.1 GCA_010671965.1 Leptolyngbya sp. SIO4C5 | reverse complement strand
AGCAAGCTAGCGTCTTCTAGATCAGTGCCGCGCAGGTTGGCATTGGTCAGGTTGGCGTTGGTTAAATCAGCCCCGGCCAGCCTAGCGTCCTGCAGATTGACGTTAGACAGATTGGCACCGCGCAGGTCTGCACCGCGCAGGTCTGTGCTGCGTAGGTTAGCGTTTGTCAAATTGGTATTACTCAAGTTGGCATTCTGCATTTCAGCAGCGCTCAAATCGATGTCGCTGAGATCAGAATCGCGCAGATCAATGCTGACTAAGTTGCTGCCGCTGAGATTGGCCCCGCGCAAGTCGCTGCCCTGTGAAATTACCGCTTCTAACTCCGCGCCGCTAAGGCCGCTGAGGCTGAGATTGCTGCCCGTCAGGTTGGCCCCGGAAAGCTCTGTATCCTCCAGTGCGGCCCCCGACAGATTGGCCTGACGCAGATCGGCCAAAAACAGATTGGCTTCGGTCAGATTTGTCTCCGTCAGATTCGCCGTTGGCAAAATAGCCGAGTCGAGGTCAGCTTCCTGCAGATTGGCCTGGGTTAGGTTGGCTCCTTCCAAATAGGCCAGTGCAAGATTGGCCTCCTGGAGGTCTGAAGCCGTCAAATTAGCCTGCCTCAGATCGGTGGCCTGTAAATTACCCTCTCGCAGATTCACCTGATCGATACCCGCATCTTGCAGCGTGGCTAAAAAGAGATCGGCCCCCTCTAAGTTGGCTTCGCTCAGCACCGTACTGGTCAGATTAGCCGCCTCAAAGCTAGCCCCGGACAAATCAGCTCCGGTCAAGTCAGCCTGCCGCAAATCGACTTCGTCTAAATTGGCATTACTGAGATCGGCCCCGGTCAGATCGCGATCGCCCACCCCCTCTGTCACCAGAGCATGAACCAGCCGCCACTTATCGTCAATCACCGTAAACGTATCGATCAGGGCATTGGCAAGCTGAGCCCGATCGAGATCGGCGCTAGTGAGATTGGCCCCCGACAGATTAGCATTGCGCAGATCCGCCTCGCTCAGCCGCGCCTGAATCAGGAAAGCGCCCCGCAGGTCAGCGCCGTTGAGATTGGCTCCCCGCAGGTCGGCTCCCCGCAGATTGGCCCCGCGCAAAAAAGCGCCTGAAAGATCCGCATCGCGCAGATTGCAGTCATCACACTGGCGGGTTTCGCGCAGGCGAGCGACATGATTTTCGTTAGCGCCATAGGCGGCTGAGGTCAACATCCACAGCAGCCCCAGGCTAGGGAGCAAAAATTTAAGGGCCATCGTCTTCATGTCTACCCATTCGCCCAGATCTTAGCCGATCCGGCGGGTCGAAAAAATTCGACATAGGTTTAGCCTGTTTCGCGGCTGCCAGCCAGTACCCTGGTGATGGGAGTGAGCTTGGCTCAGGTTTAAAAGGCAAGTTGTGAGTAATGAGCGACTGACTGATCAGCCGCTAGGATTGTTGAACTTGAGATTGACAACCGCGCTTCACGATAACGTTAACGGTAGGGTGTGTTGTGGCGCAGCCTGACGTATCCTTTGTAGGCAATGAACTTTAATGATTGGCTCAGCTCTAAAATAGTTGGCTCTCTAAGCTTGGTGGCCGCTACCTGTTTGGGGGCACCGGCAGCCAGGGCGATCGCGCCTTTACCCAGTGGCAATGACGCTGCCGCTAGCCGCTATGCCCAGGCAGGTCTGCTAGAAGAACTAGAAGACTTTGACTACTGGCGCAACCTCTGCGAACTCCAGGCCAGCGCCGAACAGTATGAGGAAGCCGTCACCGCTTGTGAAAAAGCAATTGAGCTAGAGCCGCGCGACTCGGATATTTGGGCGCTGCACAGCGGCATTCTAGTGGCGCAGCAGCAGTATCCCGAAGCGATCGCCTCGGCAACTCAATCCCTCAATCGCAACGAAGAAAATTCCCTGGCCCTGACCTACCAGTGCATTTCCTTCTCAGAGCTGGGCCAAACCGAAATGGCCTTAGACAAGTGCAATGAAGCCCTCCGAGTCAACGGCAGTTGGGGCAATCAGTCACCGGCGCTTGCCTGGTTCCGGCGCGGTCGGATTTTGGCCCAGATGGAAAATTACGAGCAGGCGCTGGTGGCCTATGAGCGGGTGCTGCTGATGGAGCCAGGAGATTCTCTGGTGCTGGCCTATCGCTGCGAAGCCCTGCGCAATTTGACTAACTACGACGCAGCGATTGGAGCCTGTCAGGATGCCCTGATTGGCAACGGTAACTGGCGGCAGCAAAACGCGGCGATCGCCTGGTACAACCAGGGATTCGCTCAGGCTCAGCTAGGCGACTACAGGGCAGCCATCGATCTGTACGACCGAGCGATTAACGTGGATCCGGAGAATGCCTTAGTTTGGACAGCCCAGGGCAAAGCCCTAGAGCAAATTGAAGAATATGCTGAAGCGCTGACCTCCTACAGCCGCGCCGTTGAACTGAAGCCAGAGCATTCTCGTGCCTTGGTGGGGCAGTGTACGTTATTCAACCAGCTAGACCAGTACGACATGGCGATCGCGGCCTGCGATCAGGCTTTGGCGGCAGAAAGTGACGGTATCTGGTGGGAAGAAGGCCCAGCTCAGGCTTGGATTGAGCGGGCACATGCACTGACCGGGCAGGGGGAATATGAAGCGGCTTTAGCCTCCGCCAATCGCGCCGTCGGCATCAGCCCTGACTTTACCCAAGCCTGGAGCGATCGCAGCGTGATCCTGTGGTTTTTAGAGCGCTATCCAGAGGCGCTGACTTCCACCCAAAAGGCGATTGAGCTAGACCCGGCCTATGGAATCGCCTGGGCGAATCAGGCCCGAATTTTACGTACCTTGGAAGAATACGAAGCGGCCCTGAGCGCTTACGAAACGGCCCTGCAGCTTAACCCCGATGATGCCCTTACCTGGGCTAACCGCAGCGTCGTTTTATGGTATTTGGAGCGCTACGAGACAGCTTTGCTCTCAGCCAATGCCGCCATCAACCTCAACCCGGAACTGTTTCAGGGCTGGTACAACCGAGCCACCAACTTGACTGCTCTCAACCGCTACGAGGAAGCCCTCGTTTCCTACCAGCAGGCATTACAAATCGATGCTGAAAATGCCGATGCCTGGGCCGGACTGGCTTTGGCTTTTAGCCGTTTGGGTCGGATGGAAGAAGCCCAAGTTGTTGTGGCCAAAGCCCTAGAGCTGAATCCAGCTCAGCAAACTGCCTTAGCGCTGATGCAAAACATCAATCAGCAGCTTCAGCAGCAACAGCAACAATCAGTCATGCAATAATTGGCAACATTTACGGCAAGGCAAAGAGCGATCGCATAATCTGGATAGAGCAGGGTATCACCGCGACGGGGCACTTTAGCCATCTCTCAGCGTAAAGGGTTGCTGGGGCAGGCTATTTGGCTTAGTGCACATCATTCATCTTCATAACTGCCATCAGCAGGTTGATATCATGACGAAATTTTGGCATCGTCAGCGACCTCTTCAGCAACGCAGATTTAAGCAGATCCGTTTTGGCTTACTGCTGGGGCTGACCCTGCTGTTTAGCCTGATCAGTACGGGGCCTTGGCAGGCCGTAGCGACTGCTCCTGAGGCAATGCCCGTTGTCTCCGTGCCTAGCTGGCCGCTGCCGACATCAGGCGTGCTTATTGCCCGAGAAGCCAATGAGCTCAGCGGCGTGGCGCTGCTGCAAACAGGACAGCAGCTCTATGAAAACGGCGACTTGGCTGTCGCTGCTGAGACGCTGCAGCAGGCCGTGGCGCTTTACCAAAATGCGGGCGATCGCCTCAGACAGGCGGCGGCTCTGGGAAATTTGGCTTTAGTCTATGGTCAGCAGGGCAACTGGAGTTCAGCCAATCAAACCATAGCAGCTAGTCAGGCGCTCTTAGAAACCGATACAGCGAGCGATCGCCCGCAGCTTTCTCTCCTGGCCCAAAGCTTAGATATTCAAGGCCGTTTGCAATATGCCCAAGGGGAAAAACAAGCCGCCTACGAAACCTGGCAGCTTGCCGCCCAGCGCTACCGGCAGGTGGGTGACGAAGCTCGCTGGGTGCGTAGCCTAATTCGTCAGGCCAAAGCGCTGCAGGGACAGGGATTCTATCTGCGGGCAGTTAGCGAAATTTTGCAGCCCTTAGCGGTAACGCTGCAGCAGCAGCCAGACTCGCTCAGCAAGGTCAGCAGCCTCCACATGCTGGGGGAAGCTTTGGTGGTGGCGGGGGATCTCTCCAGTGCCCAAGATGCAGTAGAGCAGGCTATCAGACTGGCGGAGCAGCTACTGGCAGCCCCCGGCCTTGAAGCCGCCCAACAGCAGGAACTGCAACAGGCGATCGCAGCAGCTCGGCTCACCCTGGGCAATATTTTTCAGGTTGAGAACTCCGGCACAGAAGCAGCGCTGAATGAATACGCTCAGGTTATCCGCACCGCCGATCCGGCCAATCAGGTCCGGGCCAGGCTGAATACGCTGAGCCTGCTGATTAAGCAAAGCCGCTTTACTGATGCGGCCTCAGCGGTCAGTGAAATTGAGACGCAGTTAGCTGCTTTGCCGCCGAATCAGGAAACTTTGGAGAGCCGTACCCACTTTATTTTTGATCTACTTGCTTGGAAAGAGGCTAGCGATAGCAGTTTCCAGCCTCAAGACGAGCGGCTGTTTGCCCAACTGGCGATCGCCCGTGAACAGGCCAATAAGCTCAACAATAAGCGATCGATCGCTTACGTAACAGGCGCTTTCGGCAAGACTTACGCGCTAAATCAGGCGTTAGAACAGGCTCAAACGGCGACAGAAGCGGCCCTATTTTTATCTAAGTCGATCAACGCTAAAGACATTACCTATCGCTGGTATAGCCAGCTAGGAGAAATCCTCAGTGCCCAAAACGATTCATCTGGAGCCATCAAAGCTTATACGGGTGCAGTTGCCACGCTGAAGGAGTTGCGAACCGACCTAGCCAACATCAATCCCGAAGTTCAGTTTTCTTTTAGAGAAAACATTGAGCCGATTCACCGTAGGCTGGTGAGTCTGCTTTTAGAGTCAGATGAGGATGACAGCAATCTTGACCGAGCACGGCGCGTCATTGAGTCGCTGCGCGTGGAAGAGCTAAATGACTATCTACGAGCAGCCTGCCTCGATCGCCAAGAAGTCAATTTGGAAGAAATTGCCAGCAATCAGCAGGTAGCGGTTATCTATCCCATCATCTTAGAAAATCAGCTAGCTATCATTACCAGCTTGCCGCAGGCCAGTAGCCAGACTAAACAGTCAGCCTTGGATGAGTCTGGCGTCAACTTCAAGCTCTATCGTCAAGCAGTTACCGAAGCTGATCTGCAGGCACAGTTTCAGTCACTCCGACGGGCCTTCAGTAACCGCGTTAGCCTCGGCTTCCGCGAAGCTGCTATGGATGCCTATGAGCTGCTAATTCGGCCAATGGAGAGCGATTTGGCAGCGGCTGACGTTCAGACTTTGGTGTTTGTCCTAGATGGCGCTATGCGCAGCGTGCCAATGGCTGCACTGATAGACCGCAATACCAACGAGTACCTGATTGAAAAGTACAGCATTGCCCTCACGCCGGGAATTGAGCTATTTGCGCCGCGTCCGCTTCAGAGTCAACAGCTTTCAGTCTTGGCTTTTGGCCTCTCAGAGGGGATTACGGTCAGTCTACCTGACGGCAAGAGCGAGCGCTTTTCTGATTTGCCCAATGTGGAAAATGAGCTAGAGGCAATCAAAACTTACATTCCCAGTACCCAAACCTTTGTCAACGAAAATTTTACCCCTGCCGCGTTTGCTCAAAAAGTTCAGGGCAGTTCGGCCCCTATCCTACACCTGGCTACCCACGGTCAGTTCAGTTCCGAAAATCGCAGTACCTTTATCGTGGCGAAGTCTCAAGAACCCATTTTCAGCGAAAAGTTCACCAGTATTTTGCAGTCGAGTGAGCTAAATCGCTCCGGCGATATTGAGCTACTGGTTCTGAGCGCCTGTGAAACGGCAGCCGGTGACGAGCGAGCAGCTCTCGGCTTAGCGGGTCTTGCTGTCCGGGCCGGAGCACGCAGCACCCTGGCGAGTCTGTGGCAGGTAGATGATGTGGCTACATCGCTGCTGATGGGACGTTTCTACGAAAGTTTGGTGACTTGCCGAGTAGCCAAAC
>JAAHIC010000296.1 GCA_010671965.1 Leptolyngbya sp. SIO4C5 | reverse complement strand
TCGGCTGATGCTCCGCGAGTTTGTCTAGCATCATCCCATCATGAAGCAGCCCTTTTTATTCGGTTGCTTACCGCAAATTGCTGCTGACAGCTTAGAACTCTATCAAGGTGGCAATGTACTGCTAGCAATGGGAAATCTTTCAGACCCGTGGAGCGGTCGCCACTTATCGCGCCTAGAAATTCGAGAGGCTCAGGAATTTGGCATCAATCTTTTGTACTTTGCCTGGCAAGAAAATCTGTTCACAAGGCTGCTGCAATAGCCCAGGCGCATTATGTATTTTTGTTGCAAAGCTACGCGCTTTGGCCAAATATCATTAGCCTTTGGTATACGAAATCTGCAAATGCTGTCCTTTGGCAGTCGTCTTCTTTGGGCCAGTATCTAAGCAAACGGCTAGCTAAACGATCTGAGCGTTTCCCGCAGAGGTACGGCTCAGGAGTCAAGCGTTTCAATTGATTGCTTTATACAGGGCGTTTGGGCAATGGCTAGCTCGGTTAAACTTGAACTTCAGCAGCGAGAGATTGACTTTAAACCCAGTGATACGGGCGACTTTACCCGCGCTGCGCCTGCTACTGAAAGCGATTTAGCAGTCACCGTCATTAATACGACCGATCGCTTTGCCAGCTTTCAGCTAGCGTTAGAGGCCAGTGGGGTAGAGCCAACCGCTAGTGCTCAGTGGTACACGGTTGAGCCGGAAATTTGCGCTAAAAAGCCACCCGGCGATCGCACTCAGTTTCACATCACAATGCTGAAAGCGCCCATTCCGGCCTACGACACTCAGCTACCGCTGACCCTTAAGATCCTGTCGCCGGAAATTGAGCAGATATCTACCACTGAAACGGTTTTTCTACGCATTCTGCGGCCCAACAAAACGCTGCGGGTTTATTTGCCTTTTCAAGATCTCCAGGTCTATCCGGGCGATCGCGTCCGCATTCCGGCCCTGGTCTACAATCTCAGCAGCGAGACCAAAAACATCACGCTGAAGCTGACAGGTCTAGACGCGACTCCGGGCTGGCAGACAGATTGGTTTCCAGAAGGCACGGAGCGATCGCTGCGTTTGGGCTCAGGTAGCTCTGAAGACGTCACCTTCTGGTGTGTGCCTCCTGCCACGGCCCAAACCGAAAGTCGCCTTTACCATCTTGGCTTGGAGGCCAGCGACGGTCAGGGAAACACCGCCAGTACGGCAGGTCGCTTGGAAGTGCTACCCTTTGGCAGTGTCAGCTTTCAGTGTTTAAATCCTCGGCAGCAGGTACCTGCCCAGTCCAGTGGGGGGGTGCGGCAGCGCTTGTATCCCGTCGCCTACGATCTGATTTTCTCTAATCAAAGCAACCTGCTACAGCAAATTCAGCTTTCAGTGCAGTCCTCCTATGGCAGCCGCTGGCAGACAGTACCCGCCACCCTAGAACTCGCTCCGGAGGTATCCGGCGGGCTGCGTTTAGACGTGGAAAGCCAGCGGCCCTGGTTAGGCACCACCCGCACCCGTTTTTTTGAAGTTTTCCCGCAGCTCGCTTCCCCTGGCTCTGGTGAAGTGGGCAAAGCAGTCAAGGTAAGCCCCGCTAGCCGCATTCTAGAGCTGCGGCTCAAGCCTGTAGTACCGCTATGGCTGCAGGTGCTGGGGGGGCTAGTGGGGCTATGGCTGCTGTGGCTAGCCTGGTGGCTCAATCCTGAGACGCAGCACACTGCGCCGATTAACTCCATCAGCCTTTTTGCCAGTGGCGACACCATCTTTAGCGGCAGTAGCGATCAGACGGTGCGCCGCTGGCAGGTGAATCAAGACCCCTGGATTATTGATATTCGCCGTCCTAAGTTTCAGCGGGTGATGGCGACAGGAGAGGCCCAGAAAACTGCCGCCAAGCCGATTCGCGTCATTCAGCACTTACCGGAAGAAAGCGTTGCCCAGATTGCGATTGGCCTAGAAGACGGTGAAATTCAGCTTTGGAACATTGACCCCCCTAATAGGCTGCAGACATTTCGCGCCAGTAGCGGCCCCGATCGCATTTTCGATCTAGATTTCACCAGCGATTCGCGCTTTCTCTTTAGCGGTCATGGCAGCGGTCGAGTCCATCAGTGGCGCTTACAAACGGCAGACCCAGCGGCCCAGCCAGAGGTGGAAAAAACTCTGTCCCTCGGCGGGGACTACGCTGTTTCTAGCCTCTCCGTGAGCGAAAGACCTGGTTATAACCTGCTGGTGATTGGCGGCCAGTTTAACCGCCTAATGGTGTGGGACTATGAGCGCCAGTCTGCCTACAATTTGGCCTATAAGCGCGATCGCGTCTTTGCTGAGGGGATTGAACCTGTCACCAATCGTAACAGCTACATCACCAGTACGGCAGCGGCGGCTAAGTCCGCTGTGCTGGCAACAGCTGACAACCAGGGTGTCATTACCACCTGGAATTTAGAGACCATCCGCGACTGCCTACCGCAGACCTTTAAGGCCGAGCGCTCAGCGCGTTTTCTCCAGGAGGACTGCCAGACTGAATTTAGGCTTGACCAGTGGCAAGCCGGCGAGATTAGCAGTCCAGTGCGTGCCCTGGAGCTATCGAGCAATGGCTGTTATCTCGCGAGTACCGGGGATGATGGCCGAGTGATGCTGTGGCCGCTAACGGCTGACGGTAGCCGTGACTCTCGCTATGAAGCTGGCATCGCAGTAAGGCGGTTTAACGACACGCGGCTCAATAGCGTTGATTTACACTACACCACCGAGGGTCAGCAGGAAGTCGTGCTCGTTGCCAGCGACACCCCTGGTAATCGCGTCCAGCTCTATCGCAAACAGTTGAATCCGAATGGTTGTCAGTAACACGCTTCAAAATTTATGGATTGATGTGCAGGGCAGCGGCAGCGGGGCTAAGCCGGGGGGCGAGCCGCTAGAGCGCACGTTGACCATTAGCAATCGCGGCGATCGCGCGGCCAATATTGAACTATGGCTAGAGCCTGCCGATGCTCGCTCGGAGCCACTACTGCGCTGGAGCCAGTTTGACAGGTCGGTGACTGATCTTAGACTCGAGCCGGGTGAGTCGGCAGATGTGCGGCTGACCTTTCGGGTGCCGCCCCAGGCAGATCCCGGTTTCTACAGCTACGATATCCGCGTCAGCTCTGACCAGTATTTAGGTGAAGACATTCGGCGATCGCAGCAGCTTCAGGTACTACCCTCAGCCCAAGAGCTAGAGCTGCGCAACGAGCCGAAAATTGTCGTCAGCCCTGCCAGCGACTCAGAGCATCCGATTTTGCTGGCTGCCGGTACGACTTTGACAATTAAAGTGATGGTGGAAAATCCCTCCCGCCGCACCGATCGCTTTTCTCTGTTTTGCCCCGATCTACCGGCTGACTGGTATGAGGTGGACTATCCAGAGCGATCGCTGGATTTACCCGGCGTTGTTCGTCAAACGGCCGGACTAGAACTCAATCCCAAACAGAGCGGCGAAATTCTGCTACACGTTCACCCGCCGGCCTACACTCCCGCCAAAGACTACTTTCCGACACTGCATGTGCGCTCACACAATCGCAGCAATCTGGCTTTGCTGGAAATTATCTATCTGACGATTCCAGCCGACGATCGCCTGACGATTGAGCTGCAGCCTGAGGGGCGCAAAATTCCCTCTGCAGACGAGTCTTTTGAAATCACGCTGGTAAATCTGGGCAATGTGGAGCGGCATCTGATGCTGTCGGCTCAGGATTTTGATCGGCTATTTAACTACGCCATTGAGCCAGCCCAAATTCAGCTTTTGCCAGGAGAGCAGGCGATCGCCCAGCTTTTACCCTATCCCAAACACTGGTGGCGGAAGATCTGGCGCTTAAATGAGCGAACCGTGACCTTCCAAGTAGAGCTGCAGAATGTTTGGCCCTTAGTGGATTTAACTGAGGTGCCGGAAGCCGTTCCTATCGCACCGCCTCAGCCCCAATGGCTACCCGGTCTGCCAGAAACCCTGCCCCAGGGCCGCATTGTCTGGCAGGCGCGACGGCGCTGGCTGTTTCACTTACTGATCGCGCTGCTGAGCCTGGGGCTACTAGCGGCTGTCGTCGCGCTGATTTGGTATTTCTTCTTTTGGCGACCTAGCCTCAGACCCCGCATTCTGGTGTTTGAGTCAGCTCAGGAAACCTATCAGGAAGAAACGGATGAGACGATTGAGCTGGACTGGGAAATCACTAATCCCTATGACATTGACCGCATCGTCTTGCTGAGAGGTCAGGCGGATAAGCAGAGCGTTCTCCAGACCCTAGAGACTGACCCCGACGCGCTACAAAACTACTGGTTTAATCGTCCTAATAAGGGTGGTCTCCCTCCCGACCTATCAGCCTCCGACCCAGAAACCCCGACCACTAGCGCCGAAGCGCTATCCCAGGGTAGCTGTGCCATTGTGGAAATTAGCGAAGCGGAGCGATCGCTTTTAACCCCCCTATTCCGACTGCACCGCCACTTGTTTCGGGCCGAGTCTCCTAATGAAAAGCGACTACGCTGTACTAACGTGCAGGTACAGGAATTTTTAACAGAAGGTGACGCCCTCACCGAAGGCCAGTATGCCTTTACGCTGATGGTGTTTCAAAAGACGCGGCAATCAGACGCCGACTCGACTGATGAGGTTACTGCTGTCCAAGAACTCGGCCCCCTCTCCGATACGGCTTTTCTAGAAAAAGTGGCCGTCGCCCCTGCCGCGCCGCCACAGATTCTGGAGTTTTCTGCCACGGCCTCAGAATATCGCTTTGTGGATGAGGCACTCATTCAGCCCCCCAACCCAACGCTGGGCGCAGCCGAACTGCTGGCGGCAGCGGCGCCTGAGTCAGAGGAGGCTGGATCAGCGGCGGCTCAGGCTGAGGATACCCCGGTAGGGGTAGAGGGCACGCAGTCCGGTCAGGCGATCGCCCCTATTTCTGAACCAGACGTGACCCCCACTGTACCCATTCGCCTGAGCTGGACGATCACCAACTTAAAAGACATTGAGGCCCTAAAGCTAGTCAGCCTCGCTCCCGACGGGTCAGAAAATATGCGGCCCATTACGTTTGATGGCTTCGACCTTTCAGCTGCCGTAGACGACTTCAATCGCCTAGATCCTCGCTTGCGCCCCTACTGCCTCAGCCGTGATAATCAGCTAGTGTGTGAAGCCGTCCCTACCCCGGTTACCCAGGTGGGCGAGTACACGTTTTATCTCACCGTCATGCCAAAGCGTGATGATGTGACGGAGGCCATTACTAGCAGTACGCCTACGATTCCCATCAAACCGCCAAAACCTGACATCGTTGAGTTTCAGGTCAATGGCGAGAGCGTGGCTCAAAAGCCCAAGTTTGTCTATGCGGTCAATCCGGCCCGCGAGTCGTTCGATATTCGTCTTAGCTGGCAGGTAGAACATGCCACCCAGGTAGAGCTGCTACCCGCCCCTGGTGAAATTGACCGGCAAGATACCCTCTATACCCTCAGCGCAGCTCCCGGTGCTGAAAAGATTACGCTGCGGGCGGTGAACGAACTGGGTGAGGAGGTGACGCGATCGGTAGTGATTGAAAAAGTGGAGTACAGTGCCCGGCCTAGTGCCCAGTCTGGCAACGGTCAGCCCCCGCCGCTGCCGACGGTACCTATCCCGTCGCTGCCCCCAGCTCCCAGCCGCTTGCCTCCCTTGGAGCTGCCCCCTCAAGCTGACTAAACATCAGTCTCCTTTCAAAATGGCAACCAGTACCCTCAGTCGCAATTCTCGGTCGGCTGGACTGCAAAACAGATTAAAGTTCTTGGATAATTTGCTTAGAGTCTGGCTCAATGTTGAGTGGGTGCGTTCCCAGAAGCCATTAGATTAGTTGTTGAGAGTTGTAGCAGGAACGCATCCTACAAGATCCGCGATCGCACTATGAAGCCGTTCGCTTAGCAAGCTGATGTTCATCAAGAGAGCGCCTTAACATCATTTTGATTACCGCTTGATGGCTGATGTTGAGTTCTTCCGCCATTTGGTCAAGTTCCTCGATCATGGAACTAGGAATATCAAGGCTAGTGACAACACTGTCCTGTCGTCTACGGGAGGTCATGGGACGAGGTGTGCCGATTCGAGCAGTGTTAGGGTCAAAGTAGCGATCAACGACTTCTTCACCTGCTTGAGAAGATTGAAGCAGGTGAAGAAGTCGTTGATCGCTACTTTA
>JAAHIC010000295.1 GCA_010671965.1 Leptolyngbya sp. SIO4C5 | reverse complement strand
GGTAGTCTTCGACGCTCTTCCGATCTCTAGCCTACGAGCAAATCCTCTTCCGGATAGTGAATGGAAGAAGGGCTGGGATCGCCCAGCAGAGCTGCCATCGCCAGTAAGACACCGACGCGCCCTACATACATCGTGACGATGATAACCAGCTTAGCGGCGGCGGACAGATCCGCTGTAATGCCGGTAGAAAGCCCCACTGTGGCAAAGGCGGAAACGGCTTCAAACAAAATATCAATGAAAGAAAAACTGGGATCAGTGAGGGCAATGAGAGTCGTGACGGAAATAACGGTGAAGGCGGAGCCAACCACAACGCTGATCGCCTTTAATACCCGCGAAGGGGGAATTTCCCGCTGGTAGCAGGTGACTTCTTCTTTACCCTGCAGCACAGTGCGGGTACAGACAAACAAAATTCGTGCCGTTGTCGTCTTAATGCCGCCGCCGGTGCTGCCAGGACTGGCGCCGATAAACATCAGGGCGATGATAATGAACAGTGATACATTTTCCATAGCGCCAATATCGACGCTGTTGAAGCCAGCCGTGCGCGTTACCACTGACTGAAACCACGCCGCTGTCAGCTTTTCCCCGAGTCCTAAGGCCCTCAGAGTCTCTGGGTTATCAAACTCAGTGAAAAACAGGGCTACCGTTCCCACAATCAGCAGCGTTACGGTGGTGCTGGTGACAATTTTGAACTGTAGCGAAAAAACGCCCCGCTCCTGACAACCCTCACAGCGATCGCGCAGCCACATAAAGGCTTCCATAATCACCCGATAGCCGATGCCACCCAGGATGACCAACAGCGTCACGACGGTGTTGACCATGGGGGACTGAGCATAGCCGACAAGACTGTCAGAAAACAGGCTAAATCCGGCATTGTTAAAAGCGCTGACGCTGTGAAAAACGGCTAGCCAAAGTCCAAAGCCCTGATCAAAGTCGTCTATAAACCGGGGCATGAGCAGCAAAGCCCCAGAAATTTCAAAGATCAGGGTCATCGAGATAATTGAGACAATCAGCGATTTGGCTCCAGAGAGCTCTGTTTTATCCATAGACTGCTGAATCGCGAGGCGATCGCGCAGACCTAAACGCCGCCCTAACAGCAGCAGTAAGAAAGTTGTTGCTGTCATGTACCCCAAACCGCCCACCTGAATCAGCAGCAGCACAATTGCCTGCCCTATGGGGGAAAAGTAGCTACCTGTATCCACTACAATTAAACCCGTCACGCACACTGCCGACGTTGCGGTAAAAAAAGCGACTAGCGGACTGTTCCACTCGCCGCTGCTGGTTGAAAATGGCAGCAGCAAGAGTAAAGTACCAACGACAATTAGAGCCAGAAAGCCTGAACAAATCGTTCTAGAGACGGTCATCTCGGTGAGCGTAAGAAAGGAAGATAAAAATTATAGTCGTTGCGTTTATACGACTAGACACCCATCTTTTCATGGATTTCGATATCACCGACTAGATTTCTGTCAATTTCGCCAACATCTCATCCCAACGCCATGACTTCTAGCCTTCACCAACAGATTCAGCAGTTTTATGACACCTCCTCTGCTCTCTGGGAGCAGGTCTGGGGAGAGCATATGCATCATGGCTACTATGGCACAACAGGCACCCACCGCAAGGAGCGGCGGCAGGCTCAAATTGAGCTAATTGAGCGACTTTTAGACTGGGGAGAAATCTCTCAGGCCAGCCATATTCTCGACGTGGGCTGCGGCATTGGTGGCAGCACCCTCTATCTGGCAGAAAAGTTTAATGCTAAGGCAATGGGTATTACCCTAAGTCCAATCCAGGCCGAGCGGGGGACTCAGCGAGCGATCGCGGCTGGCTTAGAGGCTGCCGGTTCAGCTCCTAGCGCCTCTTTTCAGGTGGCTGATGCCCTCAATACGCCTTTTGAAGATAATCAGTTTGACTTTATCTGGTCGATGGAAAGCGGCGAGCACATGCCTGATAAACGCCAGTTTTTGCAAGAGTGCTTTCAGCTCCTGCAGCCGGGAGGCAAATTTTTGCTGGCGACCTGGTGCCACCGTCCCACAGACTCCCTGGCGGGCGCTCTGACCGTGGATGAGCAAAAGCACCTAGAAGATATTTACCAGGTCTATCATCTACCCTACGTGATCTCGCTGCCAGAGTATGAGGCGATCGCCCAGGATATTGGCTTTCAGAATATTACTACTGCCGACTGGTCAACTGCGGTAGCTCCTTTCTGGGATGAAGTGATGTTTTCGGCTCTGAACTTAGAGGCAGTTAGCGGCCTAGTTCAGGCTGGCTGGCCCGCTATTCAAGGAGCCTTTGCGCTAGGACTCATGAGTCAGGGCTATAAAAAAGGGCTACTGCGCTACGGTCTGCTCTGCGCCACCAAGTAATCAGATTTGGCAAGAACGCTTAGCTCCGTCCCGCTACTAGAACCCTCGCCGCCGTTGGCTTCAAATCACCTAGTTTGGGGGGGAACAAATTGCCTGCTCACCCCGATAAATCTGTTCCTTAAAGCTTCTTCATGCGTTGAGACAGCGCATTTTTAAGCGGTGCCCAGTTTGCTCTCCAGCGACTTGAGATACTCTGTATTGACGCCGGATTCGCGGGTGAGGGCAATTTTTCCAGTGCGGGCAATTTCCCGTATGCCGAAGCGGGTCAGCACCTGAACAATCGCCACCAGCTTCCCCGGATCCCCCACCACCTCCAGGGTCAAAGAATCTTCAGAGACATCCACTACCCGCGCTCTGAAAATTTGGGCTAGACCTACCACTTCGGAGCGGGTAGTGCCCGTGGCGTTGACCTTCAGCAGCATGAGTTCTCGCTCCACGCAGGGTACCTCGGTAACGTCCTGCACTTTGAGAACGTTGATCAGCTTGTAGAGCTGTTTGGTAAGCTGCTCGATCGCCCGATCGTCTCCCGGCACCACCATCGTGATCCGCGAGATGCCCACCTGCTCAGCCGGGCCGACTGCGAGACTTTCAATATTAAAGCCGCGACGGGCGAACAGCCCGGCGATGCGGCTGAGAACACCCGCTTCATCTTCAACCAGAACGGAGAGAGTATGCTTCATGGCTAAGCAGTTGTGAGATGGGCAGTATGATAAAAACCTGATCTTTTTGGCTGCCCGTAGCGGCTAGCCAAAAAATAGTTAGATTCTCGATTTTAGCTCGCTGAAGTCATCTTGTTAACTCCTGAGCGATTGTCTGACGCCCCATAGTTACAGCGGCGATCGCCCCCCAAGTTTTCCACGCTAGAGCCTACCCGCTAATCACAGCCCTCTGCCCCATGACTGCAACACGCTTTTCCACCCCGCAACTGATTTCCAAGCAAAAACTGCTGCAGGTTTTTAATCTGCGTTCCGGGGAGGGACGGCGCACCCTGCTAATGTTCGCCTTCTATACGGCGACCTCAATGGGTATTTTGTGGCTAGAAGTTAGCTCGGCGGCGCTGTTCCTGGGAGCATACGGGGCTCAGTCTCTGCCCTGGATCTACATTTTTAGCGCTGGTGTCGGTTTTGGTCTTAGTTTTGTTTACTCTTGGCTGCAGCGCCTCTTGCCGCTGCGCTGGGTGGTAGTCCTGATTGCTGCGCTGATGGCGCTGCCGCTGCCGCTGTTTTGGCTAGGAATGTCCCTACCCGCCTTAGCGGCCATTACCGTTTTTGTGATGCGGCTCTGGGTAGAAGCTATTTATGGCCTCAACGATCTCAACGTGGCGGTGATAGCCAATCAGCTATTCAATATCCGCGAGATCAAGCGCTCCTATCCAATTATCAGCAGCGGCAATCTGGTGGCGGATGTGCTGAGCGGATTTTCTATCTATCTGCTGCTGCAGCTGTTGGGACTGCAAAATGTCATTGTTTTAGCCTGTCTCACCATGCTAATCGGCGGCGGCATTTTGTTTTACATCAGCAATCGCTACGAACACGCCTTTCCCGATTCCCTTCGGCGCACCGAAGATAGCAGCTCCAACCATGCCGCCCGCCGCCTCAAAGGGTCAACCCGCCAGTATGTCATTTTGCTGTTTAGCTTTTTTGCTCTGGCGCAGGGGGTGATGTATTTAGTCGAGTTTCAGTACTTGCTGCAGCTAGATGCGGCTTTGGACGCCCAGGCGATCGCCACTTTCTTGGGCATCTTTAGCGGTGTGCTGGGCCTGATGGAACTGCTGACCCAGTGGTTTACCTCTAGCCGTTTAATAGAGCGAGTCGGGGTTTTCGCCGTTACGATGCTGCTGCCGCTGGTGATTTTAGCGCTGGGGAGCCTCTCGCTGATTTTGAGCTGGCCGACGCTGCTAGGAGCCTCTAGCTTGCTGGTGGGGCTGGTACTGCTCAAGTTCATGGATGAGTGGCTGCGCTATACCCTAGTCGCTAGCACCCGCCCCATCCTGTTTCAGCCAATTCCAGACAGCAGCCGGGGCCGACTGCAATCATTCATTGGCGGCATTGCGGAACCCCTCTCTATGGGGGGGACAGGGCTGTGCATCTTGCTGACAATCGCGGTTTGCCGTGCCTTGGGCTATGAAAGCCTTGCATTTCAAAGCCGAGTCTTTTTGCTGGAGGTGCTGATTGCGGCCGGGATCTGGCTAGGCGCTATCTTTCTGTTGCGATCGCGCTACTTAAACCTGCTAGTACTGAGCGCGGAGCGGGGACTGCTGAGCTTTTCAGATGCCAACCTGCGGGTGCTGAAACGCGCCTTTATTGATCAGCTAGAGCAGCCTGGCCGCGAAGCCGACAAGCGCTCCTGCATTGAACTGCTGAGCTATATCGATCCCAGCGGCGTCAGCGAGGTGCTGGCCCCTCTGCTACCAGACCTTTCCGCCAGCCTGCAAAAGCAGAGCTTAGAGGCAATGCTAGAGTATCCCAGCCTCGACTGTTTGCCCCCCGTGCGCCTACTGACTGAAACGACCCAGCGACCGGAGATCCTAGCCTTAGCGCTGCGCTACATCTGGATTACGGAAGCCGATCCGGATATTAACGCCCTCAAACGCTACCTTAAACCCGAAATTGATCCGGTCGTGCGCGGCACAGCGGCGTCCCTGATGCTGCGCCGAGGCGATCCCCGCCAAAAGGCCGAAGCGACCAACGCCCTGCGGCAAATGCTCACTCATCCCCGCGAACGGGAGCGAGTTATGGGGTGCCGGGCCTTGGGAGAAGCAGACTATATGCAGGCGCTGCGGCTATACATTCCCAGCCTGCTCCAGGATGAGTCTTTGCGGGTGCGACGGGCTTTGCTGGAGGCGATCGCGGCCACGCGCCTAGAAGAATATTATCCGTCTTTGCTAAAGGGATTGACCTATAAGTCTACGCGGGAGGCCGCAGTCAATGCTTTAGCGCGCCTGGGCAATGAGGCGCTGCCTCTGCTCAAGCACCTAGCAGAAGACTATCACCAGTCTGACACTCTCCGTCACCAAGCCTGGCAGGTCATCGGCAAGATTGGCACAGTGGAAGCCTTAGATATCCTGGTTTCTCGTTTGGAGACAACCTGGGGTAATGCTCGCCGTGCCCTGTTGCGGATTCTATTGAGGCTTTCGCAGGAAACCGGATTAAAGCGATCTAAGGGAATCGATGTTGTTTTAGATCGGCTAGGCCGACCTGGTATTGAGCGCTTGCTCAATCAGGAACTGATTTTCATGGGACAAATCTATGCTGCACTGATCGATATTTCCTCAGCTAGGGTGCGGGGCCGCGAAGCTGAACTGTTTCGCAATGCCCTGCAGGACATGCTGGTGGATTCCAAAGAGCGCCTCTTTATGCTTATGCGCTTTCTCTATCCGTCAGGAACCATTCAGGCCGCTCAGGTCAGCCTGCAGGGTTCACCCGCCAGCCGGGCTAGAGGCTTAGAGATTTTAGACAACACCCTGGATATTCCCAGCAAGCGAGCGGTTCTGAGCGTGCTCGATCGCCGCTCGCATCAAGAGAAGCTGCTTAGCCTCTCCGGCCTAGTGTCATACCAGCCCCTGCTAGCCCGTCAGCGCCTGCGCTATCTTATGGATCTGCGACATTTCCTGTCTGACTGGGCCTTTGCCTGCTGTTTTCACCTAGCGCGGCAGCAGCAGAGGTAGGTATCATGCCTCACCTCCCTCTTGCTGCTCTTGCCAGCGAAACAACGCCCACTTCGACCTATAGCCCCTGTATTGGGCATATCGAAGCCATATG
>JAAHIC010000294.1 GCA_010671965.1 Leptolyngbya sp. SIO4C5 | reverse complement strand
TAGGTAGCCCCAGTTATGGGGCTACCTTCGGCAACAAATAACTAATTAGCCCTAAAAATAGCGGCAGGATCAGCCAGACAATAGTTAATGTCAACATCGCAGAACAGGTGTTGTTAAAGATGGTAGAACTCTGTGCATTTACAAAGATAGTCTTTGGTAAATACTAAACAAAGAAACCATAGTTTTATGTCTATGCTTTATTGCAGTCTACTTTAGAAACATCATTGTTGTCTAACTCTCAATAATTTTGCTTTGCTTGAGCATTAAGTCTGAGGGGGACCTGGCCAATCGGATCCGTTGAGTATCGATGATTGTTGAGGTTAAGCTGAATTACTGAATAATTATGGAAAAGCATCCCCATTGCCGGAGCATCAATGAATTCATTACAAGATGCCTTCATTTCGTATGGTCGCGCTGATAGCCGAGATTTTGCCAAATATCTGAACGATCGCCTAGTTGAAGCAGGCTATGCCATCTGGTACGACTTTGAGGACATTCCTTTTGGAGTGGATTATCAAAAGCAAATTGATGACGGCATTGAAAAAGCTGACAACTTTCTGTACATTATTTCGCCCCACTCGGTTAACTCGCCCTACTGCGGTTTGGAAGTAGAGCTTGCTCTAACAAGTAACAAGCGCATTATTCCTCTCTTGCACGTTGAACAAATCAGCCGCAAAACCTGGCAGCAGCGTAACTCTAACGGCACGGATGAACAATGGGCGGACTATCAAGCTACTGGGAAGCACTCTAGCTTTCCCAACATGCACCCCGAAATTGGCAAGATCAACTGGGTCTATTTTCGGGAAGGGCTGGACGACTTTGAGACCAGCTTTGCGGGCCTGCTGGAACTGCTGGAACGGCACAAAGCCTATGTTCATCAGCATACAGTGCTGCTGGATCGGGCGCTGACCTGGGAACGCAACCAAAAGCAAACCCGCTATTTGCTGATTGGCAGCGATCGCGAACAGGCTCAAGTTTGGCTTGCTACTCGCTTCACCGAAAGTCAGCCGCCGTGTCTGCCGACAGATTTGCAGTGCGAATTCATCACCGAGAGTATCAAAAACGCTAACAACCTGATGACGCAGGTGTTTCTGTGTCACGCCGAGGAAGATCGCGAGAGTGCAGAGCAAATTCGGCGATCGCTGCTGCGTCAGGGTGTCACTGTTTGGAACTATCGCACCGATATTCAGATCAGCCAGGACTATCACAGTGCGATCGCCCAGGGCATTGAGGCGGCTGACAATGTGCTGCTAATGCTGTCGCCCCATTCGGCCCAGTCCACTTACTGTCAGCGCGAGCTAGAACAAGCTTTAGCCTTCAACAAGCGCATCATTCCGATTCTGGCAGCTCCCATCGATCCAGAGCAGATACCAGACAATTTGCGATCGCTTCAGCAGATTGATTTAACGGACAACGCCGTCGCCAGCGACTATCTGGCAGATGAAAGCCAGTTGTTGAAAATTCTCAACACCGATGCGGCTTACTATACCGAACACAAAACCTGGCTGACCCAAGCCCTAAAATGGCAGCGACAGCAGCAAAACCCCACTATGCTGCTGCGAGGCTATAACCTGCGGCGAGCGGAAAACTGGCTCAAGGTCGCTCGCACCCATCGCCATCTCCCCACAGAACTGCATGAAACCTTTATCGCTGAAAGTCTGAAGCAGCCGCCCGATCCGTCTCTGGATGTGTTCATCTCCTATTCGCGGGTGGACTCAGACTTTTCCCGGCGACTGAATGAGACCCTGCAAATTCATGGCAAACGCACCTGGTTTGACCAGGAGAGTATCGCCAGCGGCACTGACTTTCAGCAGGAGATTTACCGGGGGATTGAAAGCTCGGACGTGTTTTTGTTTGTGTTATCGCCTCAGTCGATCAGTTCGCCCTACTGCGCCGATGAGGTGGAATATGCTTATGGCCTGAACAAGCGCATCGTGACGGTGCTGCATCGCCCTATCGACACGGTGGATTTGCATCCCGTGCTGGCTAAGCTGCAGTGGATTGACTTCCGCGACCATGATGGTGACTTTCAGGTCAACTTTCAAAACCTTCTGCGGACGCTGGATACGAATCGTGAGCACCTGGAAACTCACACCCGCTTGTTGCTACGGGCTGGGGAATGGGATCGCCGAGGCCGCGATGAGAGCCTGTTGCTGCGCGGTCAAGATCTAGAAGTGGCTGAGAACTGGCTAGAGACCTATGCCGAGATTGATCCTCGGCCTACAGGGTTGCAGCAGGAATACATTCGCGCGGGCAGAGCTAGACAAACCGCCCAGGAAGCTGCTGAGAAAAAACTGCGCCGAGGCGCGTTCATTGGGGCGGTGGCAGCCGCAGCCGGAGTTTTGGTAGCGGTGGGGTCGGGCTGGTTTGCCTGGACACAGCAGCAACAAGCCAGAGCCTCAATCCAGGATGCTGATGAGCGGATTGCAGAAGCTGATACACGGGTGAACGAGGCAAACATTCGGGTAGACGAAGCCAAGGAGCAGGCAAAAGCGGCTAACCAGCAGACGGAGCAGGCTAATCAGCAAACTCAACAGGCAAAGCAAGCTCAGCAAGCAGCCGTTGACTCTGCTAAGCAAGCGGCCCAGGCCCAGACCCAAGCCGAAACCCGTGCCCAAGAAGCTGATGGTAAGGCCCAAAGTGCTGCCGCTGCCCAGCGGCAGGCTGAAGCGAAAGCCCAAGCAGCGGACGAAAAAGCCCAAGATGCCGAAGGCAGAGCCAGAACTGCCGATGTGAGAGCACTAGAGGCTGATGCTAAAACTGCTGCTGCTGAAGTAGCTCAACGCTTGGCTCAAACAGGCACCCGCCTGGAACAGGCTGGAACTGCTGTCTTAAGACGCTTGGAGTTTGACCACACTGGTGCTTTATTAAGGGCAATTAAGGCAGGTCGCGAGTTGAAAGCTTCAGTGGCTGAAGCGGATATTCCGATTGAAATCATTTCTCAATACCCAGCAGTCAGTCCTATTCTGGCTTTACAGCAGTTGCGATCAGATCTAACCTACACCTTGCTGGCTCATACGGATACTGTCAACAGTGCCAGCTTCAATGCCGCTAGCGATCGGGTAGTCACCGCCTCGGATGATGGCACGGCACGGGTGTGGAACCTCAAGAGTGGTCAATTTATTCCCCTTGAAGGCCACACGAATACTGTCAACAGTGCCAGCTTCAATGCTGCTAGCGATCGGGTAGTCACCGCCTCGGATGATGGCACGGCATGGGTGTGGAACCTCAAGAACGGCCAATCTATCCCCCTCGAAGGCCATACGGATACTGTCAACAGCGCCAGTTTCAATGCCGCCGGCGATCAGGTGGTCACTACCTCAAGCGATGGTACGGCACGGGTATGGGACCTCAAGAACGGCCAATCTATCCCCCTCGAAGGCCACAGGGCTGCTGTTCACAGTGCCAGTTTCAATGCTGCCGGGGATCAGGTAGTCACTACTTCATGGGATGGGACAGCGCGGGTGTGGGACCTTAAGAGCGGTCAATTCATCCCCCTCGAAGGCCACACGTTGCCTGTCACCAGTGCCAGCTTTAATACTGCTGGCAATCAGGTAGTCACTACCTCCGATGATGGTACGGCGCGGGTGTGGGACCTCAAGAATGGTAGCTCTATCCCCCTCGAAGGCCACACGGACATGGTTACCAGCGCCAGCTTTAATGCCGCCGGCGATCAGGTAGTCACTACCTCAGGCGATGGTACGGCGCGGGTATGGGACCTCAAGAGCGGTCAATTCACTTCCCTCGAAGGTCACAGGGCTGCTGTCAACAGTGCCAGTTTCAATGCCGCCGGCGATCAGGTGGTCACTACCTCAGGCGATGGTACGGCGCGGGTATGGGACCTCAAGAGCGGTCAATTCACTTCCCTCGAAGGTCACAGGGCTGCTATCAATAGTCTCACCTTTAATGCCGCTGGCGATCAGGTGGTCACGGCCTCGGATGGCACGGCGCGGGTGTGGGACCTCAAGAATGGTGGCTCTATCCCCCTCGAAGGCCACACGGACAGGGTTACTAGCGCTAGCTTCAATGCCGCTAGCGAGCAGGTAGTCACTACCTCATGGGATGGCACGGCGCGGTTATGGAACCTCAAGAGCGGTCAATTCACTTCCCTTGAAGGCCACACAGCTGGTGTCAGCAGCGCCAGTTTCAATGCCGCCGGGGATCAGGTAGTCACTACTTCATGGGATGGTACGGCGCGAATATGGGATCTTAATAGCGATCGATCTATTCTCCTTGAAGGCCACACAGCTGGTGTCAGCAGCGCTAGCTTCAATGCCGCTGGCGATCAAGTGGTCACGGCCTCAGAGGATGGCACGGCGCGGGTATGGGACCTCAAGAATGGTAGCTCTATCCCCCTCGAAGGCCACACGGACATGGTTACCAGTGCCAGCTTTAATGCCGCCGGCGAGCAGGTAGTCACTACCTCAGGGGATGGCACGGCGCGGGTGTGGGACCTCAAGAGCGATCAATCTATTGTCCTCGAAGGCCACACGGACAGGGTTACTAGCGCTAGCTTCAATGCCGCTAGCGAGCAGGTAGTCACTACCTCATGGGATGGCACGGCGCGGTTATGGAACCTCAAGAGTGGTCAATTTATCCCTCTTGAAGGCCACACGAATGCTGTCAACAGTGCCAGCTTCGATGCTGCAGGCAATCAAGTAGTCACTACCTCATACGATGGCACGGTGCGGGTGTGGGATTTGCAGGGGCGGCAGCTTGCCATTTATGAAGGTGAGGCAGGGGCGCTGAGTCCCAACGGGCAACAAGTGGTGACGGTGGTGGATGGCAGTGTGCAGGTACACGACATTGAAACCCTGTCAGAGCTGATTGACTGGGGCTGTAAATGGCTGCACAACTATCTGGAATATGGTCAGGCTACAGATAGCGATCGCGCCCTCTGCAATCTTCCGCCCCGCAATTCCGACGTTGCCAGTTCTACTCTTTCTGAGTCGTCTCTGCTCTCCCGCGCACTGAACCAGGTGCGTAAAGTCTGGCGCTACTTCGGCTAATGCCTATCATTCAGGCTGCCCTAGGGGCTTTGTCGCAAAAAGAAGATGAGGGTATAACATCCCTCTTCCTTATCTATTTTTATACAGCGATACGAAGATTTGGTGGATGAAAGAGATCTGTCGTGTCTTTTTGGGGCAAGGTCAGAGATCACTTTGTCAACTATTCAAAATACCTGAGAGCCAGTATTTCAGACAGCTGACTCTTATCTTTTGTCAATCAACGAGGTTGGCAGGATTAAATGATCGTCAACAACGCAGAGATAGCGACCAACAATCTGGCAGATTCCTGTACCAATTTTGTCGCACTAGGAAGGCCAGCAATGGTCCCCTTAAGTACTTTCATGGCTGTTTTTGCGGCTTTCTTGAGAGCACCCTCCTCGGGATTTTGGCCAGCTTCCGCGAGAACTTTAACCTGTTCTAAGGCTTCGGCTTTGTCTTCATTGCTTAACTCATTTGTTGCC
The DNA here is from genome assembly GCA_010671965.1 of Leptolyngbya sp. SIO4C5. Lineage (GTDB taxonomy): Bacteria > Cyanobacteriota > Cyanobacteriia > Phormidesmidales > Phormidesmidaceae > Sphaerothrix > Sphaerothrix gracilis. The sequence goes on along the minus strand of JAAHIC010000294.1, from coordinate 679 downwards.
TCGATCTCGGTCTGTAGCTGGGTGAGCAATTCTCTTAAACCGGATTGTGCAGCATCGGGAGAGGCCGGGAGCTGATTAATCGTGCTGGTGACAGTGCCGCTGATTTCTCCCAACGCACTTCCGGTTATCTCCAAATGCTCTCCAGCAGCGGCAACACCGCTGACATTGCCTCGAACATTATCAATCTGGATATTGCCTTTGCTTTGGGACATAATGAATTCTCCTTGGTGGCGGTAGGTTTCGACATAAAAGCGGGGTTGCTGAATCGCCTGCTCCAGCATAGTTTCCAGTCGGCGCAGCTGTTGATCCTTATCGGCTATGCCGGACAAGAGAGCTTGCAGGTCTCCGTAGGGCAAAGACTTAAGCTGACGGTAGTTTTCGGAATATTGGGCGCTGAGTTCGGAGCGATTCGCCTGACCAGAGACCACAGCCTGCAACCGAATTTGCTCTTGTCCTCGGCCTTCCAGCGCCACCACTTCTATCCCAGCTTCTGGGTGCTGCTGAGCTAATTGTTGGAGGGCGATCGCAGCAGCTCCTGGATCGATCCCCTCGTGATGAAACAGGTCAATAGTTTTATATGCTTCAGCGACATGGCGCGGATCGACATTTTGCTGACTGTAGAGGTCAAGAGTCTTGATGATTGGGGCAATAAAGTTACGGGCAACGCCTTCGTTGCCGA
>JAAHIC010000293.1 GCA_010671965.1 Leptolyngbya sp. SIO4C5 | reverse complement strand
GCAAAGCCAGACAAGATGATGGAGGAGAATCCTCAACGCGGGTTGCTGCGGTGACGCTCAGTCTAATTGCTTCATCTGCTGCATCCGTCTCACGTATCTGGGCAACTCCCAACACCATGCTCAGCACCACGCTACCGTCTACCGTACTCACCTCAGCCACTGGCGGCGCATTCGTTCCCGTAATGGAAATGCGTACCTGGTTTCCTGGCTCATTGGTCACGCTGACTAGGGCGATCCCCTCCGCTGGGCCAAACGCTGTAAACGAATCGCTGTCGGGCAACGCCAGCACCGCATTGGGTATGTCGGCAATCAGCGCATTGCCCACTGTCTGGGTCGCAGGGGTGGCTAGCTCACCCTCAGCGGTTTCCAAGACAATTTGCAAGCCAGCGTCAGTTTCCTCCACCCGCACATCGATAATCTGCACCCGCGATGCCTCAATTTGGGCCAACCATTCGTTAACGGTGGTGGCGGGGGCCTGAGCCTCGATCTGATCCAGGATCGATACATCGACAGGAGTGGCAAGCTCATCGGCGGGGGCAGCTTCTGAGGTCGCTACTGTGGGGGCGAGCGGCTGAGCCGTAGCGCGATCGCTCGGTTCGGCTGAGACTTCGACGGTTGATCCATCGATGAGTGGTTCAGACTCAGCCACGAGTTCATCTTCTAATGATTCTTCTGTTGTTGGGGTAGATGGCTGAGCTATAGGAGAAGGATGATGCGAGATGACCTCATCGGTGAGTTCAGGTTCAGACCCAGCGATCGCCTCACTCGCCTGAGCCTGAATCGGTAAGTACACCCCCGCCAGCGCCACGACCACAGCCGCTAGCAAGCAGGGCGATTTCAGGTCTAAAGCTCCTACCCCCCCCATTCCAACAGTTTGACGACTTTTCAGCAACTCTGAGCGCATCATAACCACACCTCAACACCAGATAAGAGAATTTCTCAATAAAGCTGAGGATAGGGAGTTTTCCCGTTCAGTTGTTGTTGCAAACGGATTTTTTCTTGTTGAATCGGGATCTTTTCAACCACCAAACTGACGGCGATATTGACTAGGGGGCATACCTACGTGGCGCTTGAAAGCATGACAAAACTGGCTGGGGCTGGCATACCCCACCCGATCAGCCACGTAGGCCACGCTCAACTCGTGCTCCTGTAACAGCCGTTGTGCCTGCTCCATCCGACAGATTTGCACATAGCCAAATACCGTCGTGCCAAAGAGCTGACGAAAGCCCTGCTTCAGCTTGTAGTCATTCAGCCCTACCTGGCGGGCCAGGGCCTGTAGCGACGGCGGTTGCTCAAACTGGCGTCGTAAAATGCCTTTAGCTTGGTGCAGTCGGTCGCGATCGCCGGGACGCAAATCGGGCAGACCGGGCTCTGTACCAGGACCCTCCGTTAGCTGATGAAACTGCAGCGCCAGCAGTTCTAGCGCCTTCGCCTCTAGATACAGGCGCTGGGTGGTGCCAGAATAGGGACAGTCTAAGATCTGCCGCAAAATCGCTGGCATGGCCGCTACTGAACTCAAAGACTGATGAAACCGATGGGCAGATTTACCCTTTACTAAAGCCCCAATCAAAGGCGACGGACTTTCTTCCGCCGGGCCAAAGCTGCGGAGTTGCGCAAAGTTAATCCTAATGGCGACATGCTGAAACGGCTGCTCGGCAGGTCGATACTCCAGGCACCGCGTCCCCGCCAGATAGCAAAGGCAGTTTTCTCCAGCGACTTCCTCCCGATCTTCCTCACGCTGAATGCCGGGATTGATCATGCGCTGACTGCCCGCCAGATAAAAACTGGAAGAAAGCTTGTCTGCAAAGCTGAAGCGAAAGTCAAGGTAGAGCGATCGCCAAAACAGACTCGTCTCAATCACCAAATCGAGCCCTGGCCGCAGCTCAATCTCCCGAATCTCGCCTCGACCCAGCTGCGGTGGAATCACTTGCCGAGACTCGATGCCCCGCTGCTGCCAGAGGCATTCGCCCCGCTCCCAGGCAGCTTCCCAAATATCGTCATACTCAGCTTGAACGATGGTTCTTGCATGATTGAGTGACATGGTCTGAACGGTTTAAAAAATCTAAAGTAAAGAACTTGGCACCCTAGATACCAAGCTCATCACAGCCTCACCGAATGCGGGAAGTACTGTGTTTTCAAGTAATGACTGAATGGCAGCGTAAATCTAAATGAGAATCAATGTCAAGTATTTACAGCCATGAATTTACGGTTCTCTAGGGCTAGCAGTCGAGATCGCCCATTAAGAAAACCCTCATCCGTAGATAAGGGTGGTGGGAGGAACCCTTGGCTGAAAACTTCAGACTCTGGAGCCGCGAGTCCTACGACTGAAAGCCTGACTAGACAGCCTGAGTGAGGGCCTTGAGACCGAGCGAAGCAGCCGCAACTGCTAACAAGGCCACTCCTGCTATAACTGTATAGAAATAGGTGGAGCTATCGAGTTCATGGCGCTTGCGCTGGGCGCGGAGATTGTGCCAAACGTGCCCGCCCAAGAAGGTAAGCCCTAATAAAACCTGAATGGCGGCTGCTAATGCGCGATCGCTGCCAAACAGCTCAATCGGATAAACTGTTGAGTTATACAAAAAGTAGGTCGAGATCAAGGCCATCAGTCCTACGCCTGCAAGACTATAAGACAAAATGGCATCCCCGTCATAGATAAAGCGCTGCTTTGCCCAGCTGAACGGCTCGGTCGTCATATGCCAAATGCCACCGGCAATGCAAAGCACAGCTACCCACAAATGCCCGCCGACTAAATCTTCTAAATTATCGACAGCGGCCATCCCCATTGGATCCCAGCCGTGGCGCGTAAACCCAAACAGATAGCCAAAAATCCGCAGCGAGCTGATAGTTGGCTGCTCTACAATCCGCACGTCGCCTAAATGAGTATCGTAGAGTCCGCCCCAAAGCGTCGCTTTGAAGACCAGCAGCAAAGCGCCTAAGCCTAAAATCACCAAATGCTGGCCCAGAATAAAGCTCAAACTTTTAGGATCGCTCCACTCATAGTGAAATCTGGCGGCTGGTCCCTCTGCCTGTTCCAGAACGGCGGGGCCTCTGAGGGTATGAAACAAACCCCCTGCCCCTAAAACAGCCGAGGCAATGAGATGCAGCAGACCAATAACAAAATAAGGATAGGTATCAGTGACGATTCCACCCGCACTGACTCCCCAGCCTAAATTAGCCAGCCGCGGCAGCAGCACGAACCCCTGTTCCGGCAGGGGCACATTAGGGACGAAGCGGGTAACCTCTAACAGCGTGAAAGCACCGGCCCAAAACATAATCAAGCCTGCATGAGCCACATGCGCGCCTAAAAGCTGGCCTGAGAGATTGATCAGGCGAGCATTACCGCGCCACCAGCGATAAGATTCTGGATTCTGAGAAATTTGCATAGTCAGGTTGAGAAGCGAGTTTTAATAAAAAATTTGACCAAGTTTTTACCTATACTGAGCCGTTTTGTTTTTCCGGCCTGTTGGTCTGAAAATCGGGGAAGAAATTAGCAATGAGTCTATGGAGGAGAGTCAAAAAGCTAGACTCATTGCTAAGGTTCTCAGCTCTGAATGGATAATGACTAGGCGGCTAGCCTAAACTGGATAGCTGAGCAAAGAGAGCGGTGTTGCTAATCAGTAAGAAAGCCACAAAAGCACCGCCAACACCGCCGATTAGAAAGCTGCCGCTAAACTGGCTCCAGCCTTCGGCGTTTTTCAAGTTGTCCGGGAGTTCCGCCGTCACGGGTCTGCCGGATTGAAAAGCCGCTCGGCCATAGATTGACAGGCAGACGGACAGAATGATGATCAGCCCCCCGCTAGCAATCAGTCCGGCTACGTTGGCAACTTCAGAATCCCGCAGCGGCCCCAAAACCGCAAATGGGCCAAAGAGCAGATAGCCGTGGGCCATCCCAATTTCTAAGCCGCGAGAAAAGGGGGAGAGGTTAGCGCGGTAAATGGGCAGATTTTTCACCCAGGTCAGCGTTAAATCCGAGCTGTTGAGCGGCGTATTCAGGTTGCCAACTGCTGGATTGAACGAGGTTACCATTTCGCCGCGGCCAAAGTCATAGCCCTGCGCCCGTGCCCGTACCCGCAGGGCATGCCAAATGTGCCCAAACAAAAACAGAACGGCGAATACAAAATGGAAGGTGGCTAACCAGGTGCGTACGGTAACCGTTCCGGCTGCGGTCGAGGTCAAGCCTAAAGGCCCGTAGAAGACCTCCGGATAGGCCGTGTCGTTTACGGTGACAAAGTAGGCTGCTAAAAAGCCCATGTAGGCGATCGCCCCTAGGCTGTAAGAGAGATAGGCCTCACCCGTATAGAACAGCACCCGCTTGGCCCAGCCAAAGGGCTGCGTCACAATGTGCCAAATACCGCCCAAAATGCAGAGCAGTCCGACCCAAATGTGACCGCCCACCAGGTCTTCGAGATTATCAACGCTGGCCAGTCCTTCTGGGCCGTGCGCCCCAACCAAATAGCCAAAGATTTGACCGGCATTCAGCGTTGGCTGGCTCACCAGGCGCACCGCGTCTAGCTGCGCATCATAAATACCGCCTGCAAACATGGCTTTTGCCACCAGCAGCCAGGCTCCCAGGCCCAGCAAAATCAGGTGAATGCCAATAATCGTGGTCATTTTGTCGGCATCGTCCCAGCGATAGCCAAAGAAGCCCGTAAAGGTATCATCTTCCTTTAAGCGATCGGGGCCTAAAAAAGTGTGGTACAGGCCGCCTGCCCCTAAGACAGCAGACGCCACTAAATGGAACATGCCGATCGCCAGGTAGGGATAGTAGTCAACAATTTGACCGCCCGCCCCGACGCCGAAGCCCAAAGTGGCAATATGGGGCAGCAAAATTAGCCCCTGCTCGTACATGGGCAGATCTGGGTTGTAGCGTGACAGCTCGAACAGCGTCATGGCCCCAGCCCAGAGGACAATCAGTCCGGCATGGGCCACGTGAGCACCGAGCAGCTTGCCGGAAAAGTTGACGAAGCGAGCGTTGCCAGCCCACCAGCCTACCTGGTTTGGGGCTGGCCGATTGTTATTGCCAAAAGATGCGATCGCACTCATGCATTTACCTCCGCAGATGATTGAGCTGAGCTGCTAGCCTGACTCAGACGGCTTGACAGTGAAGGGGTTGGCTGCGCCAGGGTGGCAACAGCTACCTGAGCCGATGGATCGGCCACGCGCCCCCCCACATCACTCACCACCCGGCCATCACGCAGGTCAAAACCCGCCGCTCTCAGGGCATGCCAGAGATGTCCCTGCAGGAAGAAAAAGCCTAGCCAGAAGTTGGCGTTGGCCAGCCATTCCCGTGAGGAAATTACATCCAGCGGCTCGCGGCTAAAGAAGTAGGGGACGCGGTTGAAGCCAATGGCCAGGGTTGGACCGAAAAAGGCTTCGGGAAATACGACGGGGTTGATGGAAACATACAGCGTGGAAATGAAGGCCATCAAACTGAGGGCACCCAGGCTGTAGGCCAGATAGGCTTCGCCCGACCAGATAAACAGCCGTTTGGCCCAGGCAAAGGGCTGGGTTCTGATGTGCCACAGCCCCCCTGCAATCAGCATGATGCCGACCCAAATGTGACCGCCGACCACGTCTTCGAGATTATCAACGCCGGCAATCCAGAATTTACCGGCAAACAGATAGCCAAAGATAGTAGCCGGATTTAACGTTGGGCTAGAAATGACCCTGACCTGCGATACCAGCGGATCATAGAGGCCGCCTGCGAACATCGCTTTCGCCACCAGCAGCAGCGCCCCGCCGCCCAGCAAAGCCAGATGGATGCCGAGAATGGTGGTCATTTTGTCGGCATCGTCCCAGCGATAGCCAAAGAACTCAAACTGACTTTCCAGCTTTTCGGGGCCTTTGAGCGAGTGAAAAATACCGCCCACGCCCAAAAAAGCCGAGCTAATCAGGTGAATCGATCCAATGACGAAGTAGGGATAGGTGCTGGTGACGACACCCCCTTCGCCTACGCCATAGCCTAGACGGGCTAGACTCGGCAGCAAGATCAGCCCTTGCTCATACATAGGCTGGGCCGCATTGAACTGGTTGACTTCAAACAGGGTGAAAGCACCAGCCCACAGCACAATCAGGCCCGCATGGGCCACATGAGCGCCCAGCAGACGCCCAGACAGATTGGCAATAACGAGCCTTGGTGGGCTGGAAATGCCAGGCTTGCCAATCT
>JAAHIC010000292.1 GCA_010671965.1 Leptolyngbya sp. SIO4C5 | reverse complement strand
TGCCACCGGACAAACTATTTTCCGTCGAGCGGACAGTGACGCAGCTAATCAGCGTGATGATGCAGCTTGATGAAGCTGATAGCGGCGAATTCTTTTCTTGGGATGGCAGCCGTCTGCCCTGGTAGGAGCTAATCGCACTAGCCCATAGCCCCTACCCTCTTGAAGCCTGTGGTCTAAGCCGTTGCTAACACCTTAGCTGACGCAGGCGTTTCCGTCTCAACTAGCTTGCCTAGCACCGCATTGACGTTGGTTTTAGCATCGCCAAAGAGCATCTGCGTATTCTCTTTGTAGAACAGCGGATTATCTACCCCGGCATAGCCGCTAGAAAGGCTCCGCTTCATGACGACAACATGCCGCGCCTTCCAAACTTCGAGGACGGGCATTCCAGCAATGGGGCTAGCCGGATCTTCAGCCGCGCTGGGGTTCACCGTGTCATTCGCGCCAATTACCAGCACGACATCGGTTTCAGGAAAATCTTCGTTAATCTCGTCCATCTCCAACACGATGTCATAGGGCACATTGGCCTCAGCCAGTAACACATTCATGTGACCTGGCAGACGTCCCGCTACCGGGTGAATACCAAAGCGCACCTGTTTGCCCTGCTTGCGCAAGAGCTGCGTAATCTCAGAAACCGCGTGCTGGGCCTGAGCCACCGCCATGCCATAGCCCGGCACAATGATGACGCTGCTGGCTTGATCTAACAGCTCGACTGTTTCCTCTACATCAATGGAAGTGGCCTTACCACCGGGAGCCTGAGCAACTGCCCCTTTGCTGCTGCTGACAGCTCCAAATCCACCCAAAATAACGCTGAAGAAAGAGCGGTTCATGGCTTTGCACATGATGTAGCTCAGAATGGCACCGCTGCTGCCCACCAGCGCCCCGGTGATGATTAGCAAATCATTGGAGAGCATGAAGCCCGCCGCCGCTGCTGCCCAGCCCGAATAGCTGTTCAGCATGGAGATCACCACGGGCATATCGGCCCCGCCAATCGCTAGCACTAGATGCAACCCTAGTACGGCCGCGATCGCCGTCGTGATCAGTAGCGGCGTTAGCCCAGCCGCCCCCTCTGCCTGCATGAAGGGAACACCCAGACCAATTACCGCCACCAGCATGGCAATATTCAACAGGTGGCGACCCGGCAGAGCCAGCGGCTTGCTGCTGAGAATAGCCCGCAGCTTGCCAAAGGCCACAATTGATCCCGTAAAGGTGATCGCGCCAATAAAGACGCCAATGTAAATCTCAATTTTGTGGATGGTTTCTTCTACCCCTAGCAGGGTTGGATCAGGCTGTAGGTAGTTGGCGATCCCCACCAGGACTGCGGCTAAACCCACGAAGCTGTGCAGGATAGCGACTAGTTCGGGCATGGAGGTCATAGCCACACGAGAGGCTAAAACCGCGCCGATTATGACGCCGGGGACAATCATGGCGCTGAGGGTGACATAGCCTGTCACCTGAGCGCTCAGGGCGGTAGCCACAAAGGCGATCGCCATGCCTGCAATACCGTAGAGATTACCCCGACGGGCGGTTTCCTGGTTAGAAAGTCCGCCCAGGCTCAAAATAAACAGGGCACTTGCCGCCACGTAGGCGACCGTTACTAAGTTCTGAGACATTTTCAATTAAGTCCGAATCAGCAAATGAATGGAAACGTAAGGCTAAAGCGGTCAGGGGTCTACTTGCGGAACATCTTGAGCATGCGCTGGGTGACCAAGAAACCACCGGCGATGTTGATGGTGCCAACCAAAATGGCGATCGCGCCCAGAATTGTCGTGGGAGAACTGAGTTCGCCAGAAATTTGCAGCATACCGCCAATAATGATGATGCCGCTGATGGCATTGGTAACGCTCATCAAAGGGGTGTGCAGCGCTGGGGCCACGTTCCAAATGATCTGCCAGCCAACGAAGCAGGCCAGCACGAATACGGTGAAGTGAGACAAGAAGGAAGAAGGCGCTCCCACCCCTACCCCCAGCAGGGCTAGGCCCGCTAGGGTGGGCCAGAGCCAAGCCAGCGATCGCTTAGGCGCAGGCTTATCTACTTCTACGGTAGCAGCGGTTTCTTTGGGAGGTGCGGCAGGCTGGGGAGCAGGCGCAGCTGGACGCGGAGCAGGCCAGGTAACTTCCCCCTCGTGGGTAACCAGCGCACCGCGCACCACTTCATCATCAAAGTCCACCTGATAGTTTTCAGAGCCGCCCATGTCGCTGAGCAGATGATACAGGTTCGTGCCGTATAGCTGGCTCGACTGGCTGGCCATGCGGCTGGGAAAATCGGTGAGGCCGACAATTGTGACGCCGTGGTACTGATAGACTTCACCAGGGCGAGTCACTTCGCAGTTGCCTCCCTGTTCCGCCGCCATGTCTACTACCACTGAGCCCGGCTTCATGCTCTCCACCATCGCCTGAGTGATCAGCAGCGGCGCTTTTTTACCGGGGATCAGGGCCGTGGTAATGATGATGTCTACTTCTTGGGCCTGCTGGGCAAACAGCGCCATCTCGGCCTCAATAAACTCTTTGCTCATCACCTTGGCATAACCGCCAGAGCCAGAACCATCTTCCTCGAAATCTAGCTCTAGAAACTCAGCGCCCATGCTCTGCACCTGCTCCTTCACCACCGGGCGCGTATCAAAGGCTCTAACGACGGCCCCTAAGCCCCGCGCAGTACCCAAGGCTGAAAGACCCGCAACGCCTGCGCCAATCACCAATACCTTGCAGGGCGGCACTTTACCCGCAGCCGTAATTTGGCCGGTAAAAAAGCGATCGAAATGGTTAGCCGCTTCAATGACAGCCCGATAGCCCGCAATGTTTGCCATTGAGCTGAGGGCATCCATCTTTTGAGCTCGCGTGATTCGCGGCACAGAGTCCATCGCCAAAGCGGTTGCTTTACGGGCTGCTAGCTGCTCTACCAGCGCTGTATTTTGCGCTGGCCACAAAAAACTGATTAGAGTGCTTCCTTCATGCAGCAGCTCTGCTTCGTGAACGCCTAGATCCGGATGGGCTTCCGGCGGGCGCACTTTGAGTACGATGTCAGCGTCCGTCCAGAGCGATCGCACATCTGAGTAGATCTGACAGCCTGCCTGCTGATAAGCCGCATCACTAAAGCTTGCGGCTGCACCCGCGCCGGTCTGCACGATGACCTCAAAGCCCAATTTCTGCAGTTTTTTAGCCGTTTCAGGCGTTACCGCCACCCGAGCTTCGCCGGGAAACACCTCTTTAGGCACCCCGACTTTTCTAGGGGCGGTTGCCTGTTCTTTTGCAGACTGAGTTTCTTTGTCTATAGCAATCGTCATGAATATTTCCTATCTCAAGAAATGAACAGCCACCGCGAATTCGTGCAGCCTCTAAAACAACCTGTGCCCAGCCTCCATCTGGAGACAAATACACGGGGTTAGCAGATATCAATTCCTTCAGCCACTTCCGTCAAGAACTGGCTAAAAGAAACCTAGTCAACAGCCTGTGGGCAATAGCTAAAATGCGTCAGAAGCTTTCTCCAACTCAAAAAAGCCAGCGATTCTAATCAGACACAACCGTAGCCGTTTTCGATAGAGATTCCTCAAAACACCTGCTTTGCGCTTTGCTCTTTCGCATACTAAAGCACCCTTTTGAAGATAGCGGGCTTCTTTAGCCTTGCTTTATATCCGAGTTCATATTTCCGGCTGTGTTTTCACTCTATCAAACGTAGTCTAAACCTTAATCTACGAAAGCGGTTCAACTACGCTCAAACGAGAAAAAACTATATATAGTCATGTCACAAACCAGCAATATGTTTTCTATATATTTCAGAACATTTCAGAAAATATAAATCAGCGGCCTTGAACATTAAGAGCCGAAAGTTTTCGATACCAAAATTAACAAAACATCTATCCCAAGCGGCGACATATATTGAGGCAGCGACCCTATCGAGCAAAAATATCTGAGCTGAAGCTTCTAAAGCTGGATCTCACCCGGGAGAGACAATGAGGGATGAGTATGATAGAGAATAGTGGCTTGGCACTTTTAGTCACCAGGCTGCGTCACACAGGTTTGGTGTTTATACGCAACCGTCTGGAAACCTGTAAGAGTCAATGTATAATGTTGAAGTTTTGTAACTGCCAACAGCCTGCTGACCCGATCAGGTTTCAGATACGCACATACGAGGAGTGCAATTGTTATGGCTTTCAACCGTTCTAAAGCTCGTTTCTTTGCCGGTCTGATGTGTTCTGGGCTGGCGATCGCCGGAGCTTGGTCTGGAATTTTCACCCCTTCAGGTCAGGCCCAAAGCAGCAGTACGCTACCCGGTTTTACTATTTTCGGCGGAGTTGACCCAGATTTTCGTCTGGGTTACGTCATCGATAACAATACCCCACGCAATCGCGATGCGCGCTACTACCTGCAGGTAGATAGCAACAAAGTAGAGCGCGGCATCAGCGAAATTGAAATTAGCTATCCAGAAGCATTTACCCGCAGCCCGAATGGGGCCACCCTAAATCCAGAAAATATTGAAATTCGGATTGACAGCTCCCGTGGCGGACGTCAGGGTGAAGTCATTCCCTTAGACAGCGTAGTCTGGGATGAGGAAAGTCATCGGTTGGAAATCTACACTCAGGAGATTATTCCAGCCGATACCGAGTTTGTGGTGGCGCTGCTAGACGTGCGCAACCCTCGTCGCTATGGAATGCATCGCTTCAATCTAAGAGTGCTGTATCAGGGAGACGTTGTGCGTCGCTATATTGGCACTTGGCAAGTTGAGGCTGCTGCCGATCGCCCCTGGCAGAGATGATAAGATAGAAAATTGCTGAATTTTTCAAGGAATATAGGCTATGACCAAGCGCACTCTGGGCGGCACTAATCGTAAGCGCAAGCGTACTTCTGGCTTTCGAGCCAGAATGCGGACCAAAACCGGACAGCAGGTTATCAAAGCGCGGCGGCGACGAGGGCGGGCGCGACTGGCCGTTTAGTCCGACTGCTTTTGCAAAGAGCAATCGACCACGCGCTTTACGGCCTGAAAGTTTCCTGCAGCAGTGAAAGTGGGGTTTGGCAGTCTGCCTGACCCCATTTTGCTTAGGCCGCGCCTCCAGCGATCGCGGTTTTCAATTTCTCCCCCGTCATCTTTACGTTCATCTCTGCCCGTGGCTTTGCCCAAGCAGCATCGACTCAAGCACCGCAAAGAATTTCAGGCGGTTTACCGTCACGGCGATCGCTGTTTTTCGCCCCATCTGTCTGTGCGGGGACTCAAGCCTGAGCGCGGCGACGTAGCTGCGGCTCCTACTCGCATCGGTATCTCGATTAGCCAGAAGGTCAGCAAGCGGGCCGTCATTCGTAACCGCATCAAGCGCCAGATCGCAGCGGCGCTACAGCAGCTTATCCCCCAGATCTCAGACGGCTGGTGGATTGTGATTACCGCTCGTTCTAGCGCAGTGGAATGCGAATATAGTCAATTTTTGAGAGAATTAGAGGATACGTTAAAAAAGCTTGAGGTAACTCACTAATGGCTATTAAAGAAGACGTCTTTTATGAAGGCGGCCCCCACATAGGCGATTTGATTATCAACATTCTGCTGGGCTTTACGGTGATCTGTATTCCGCTGACGGTTGGAGCCATTGTGCGAGCCCTCTGGCTGCGCTATCGCATTACTAACCGCCGCATTTCAGTCATTGGCGGCTGGATGGGCCGCGAGCGCTCTGACATTGTTTACTCTGAGGTCGCCAAAGTCGTCACTGTGCCGCGAGGGTTCGGTGCCTGGGGCGACATGGTTGTGACCCTAAAAGATGGCAGCCGCCTCGAACTTAGAGCCGTTCCCAAATTCCGGGAGCTTTACGATTACATCAGCAGCAAAATTTCTGATAAGGCGCGGGCAGTCAGCGGCGGCATTGGCAGCTAGTCCAGCGTAGCTGCGGCAATCTAGTCAAAATAATACCGCCTATGAGAGAAAGCACCGCTGCCGCTGGAAAGCAGACTGAGCTGATAAGATGAAAAAGCTCTTAGTAGGCTAGTTCTATAGGAGCTGTTAGCTGCAGTCGCTTGCGACCCAAAGCAGGCGGGCTAATGGTTTAACATAGATAATCTGAAAGGATCGTTTTTACAGCCCAGACATTTAGGCACAGAGCGCATGGACTTTGGCATTGGCTTTCTCTCTAACAACATCATGTTGCCAATCCTGGACTTTTTTTACGGGATTGTGCCGAGCTATGGTTAGCGCCACAATCGCTAAACCATAA
>JAAHIC010000291.1 GCA_010671965.1 Leptolyngbya sp. SIO4C5 | reverse complement strand
TATAAACGATTCAGTCGATTCTCCTTTTTAGTACAGATTATGCATTCAAAAATATCTTTCCTTGAATGTTTCAACTTGCTTAACAAGGAAGTCGCTTGTAAACTTTGGCAAACAAGATAAAGCTAATCAAGTCAGTCTCGGTATACTGTTAAAACGTTAAGAAAAGCGTATTGTTATTTTTTCTTGTCTTGGCGAACACCTATTCTCAGAAGACAAGCTGCTGTATTTAAAGCAATTAAAGGAGAGAAAGTTATGGCGATCGTAAGATCTCAAAGCTCCGATGGCTGGGCGTTACTGTCCCTTTTAAAAAGCTTCCTGGTTTGGATGCTGATTCTAGAAGTTTGCTTTCTGGTGATTGGATTTCCGGTGGTGACTCTGATTACAGCAGGGGCCGCTGTAGCCGCGATCGCTCTTTTGCCTCTAATGCCAGCTAATGCTGTCCTCTTTGTCGTCAGCGCTGTGATTGGCGCTAATCTACTGGGGGTAACTCTGCTGTCAATTGGTCTCACCCTCAAGGGTGTCTATCCTCATGAGGTGAGCTGGTTAGGCTGGCTAAATCAAGAGTCGGAAGGTAGCCAGGCTCCGGTCTATGCTGCTTGCCCACTTACTTGTGATGTCCAATCTATTGCTGTGCGATAAATTCAGATTGAAGGCGGCAACTCGCTTGTTGGGTTAGCCAGCAGACTTAACTGAATAAGTCACAGCCATATGGGCTCATAAAGCCTCTTTCTGCCGAAAGGGGCTTTTGCTGTGCAGCGCTTTAACGCTCTAAATATTCAATTTAGAGCGTTAAAGCGCCCTATTTTTCCTAGCAGGACAAATCAGTTTTTAAGTCATCCGTGCTACGCTAGTAAAGTTGTGAAAAATCGCACATCTGGTATTTCGGGTGTCTTAGCAAGGTGATTTAACCTTTGCACAGGAAGCAAATACCGCTTCCGCCCAAGATACAGCCAGATGGAGGATAAACCCGAAAGGAGAAAATTTATGGCTGTTGTTTCTTTGGCTCAGCTTCTGGAGTCAGGTGTTCACTTTGGGCACCAAACCCGTCGCTGGAATCCCAAAATGGATCCCTACATCTTTACGTCTCGTAATGGGGTCCACATTATTGATCTAGTTCAGACCGCTAAGTGCGTCGAAGACGCTTACAGCTATATTCGCGATGCGGCTGAAGGGGGGCAAAAGTTCCTGTTTGTTGGCACCAAGCGTCAGGCTGCGGGCATTGTGGCCCAAGAAGCTAGCCGCTGCGGTTCTTACTACATCAACCAGCGCTGGCTGGGTGGCATGCTCACCAACTGGGCCACTATCAAGACGCGGGTAGAGCGACTGAAAGAGCTAGAGCGGATGCAGGAAACTGGGGCAATTGATTTGCGACCCAAGAAGGAAGGTGCCGTCCTGCGCCGCGAGATGGAAAAGCTGCAAAAGTATCTTGGCGGTATCAAGCTGATGCGGCGAATTCCTGACGCGGTGATTGTCGTTGATCTACGCCGGGAATATAACGCTGTTCAAGAATGTCAGAAGCTTGATATTCCCATCATCGCGCTGCTAGATACAAACTGCGATCCTGACGTAGTTGACATTCCGATTCCGGCCAATGACGATGCCATTCGCTCGATTAAGCTAATTTTGGGTAAGCTGGCAGACGCCATCTACGAAGGCTCTCACGGTCAGCTCGACAGCGATGATGACTATGAAGACTACGAAGGAGCTGAGGAAGATTACGAGGACGAAGACGAAGTGCCAGCCGCTTCCGCTGATGACAGCGATGACAGTGACGACGGCAATAGCTAATTGAAACAGGCTATAGATTGATAGAGTTCTTAGAGGTTTAGCAAATAGGGCACCTATGGCGGACATATCTGCAAAACTTGTCAAAGAGCTGCGCGACAAGACAGGCGCAGGCATGATGGACTGTAAAAAGGCTCTCAAAGAAAACGACGGCGATTTGGAGAAGTCCGTTGAGTGGCTGCGGCAGAAAGGAATCACCTCTGCCGCCAAAAAAGAGGGCCGGGTAGCGGCAGAAGGTTTGGTTCACAGCTATATTCATACGGGTGGCCGAGTGGGCGTGCTGGTTGAAGTTAACTGTGAAACAGATTTTGTAGCCCGTCGCGAGGAGTTCAAGTCACTGGCGCAGGACATTGCGATGCAAATCGCAGCCTGCCCCAACGTCGAGTATGTCAGAGCAGAAGATATTCCCTCTGATATTGTCGAAAAAGAGAAGCAAATCGAGATGGGCCGGGACGATCTCTCGAAGAAACCAGAAAATATTCGAGAGAAAATTGTCCAGGGACGTATTGATAAGCGTCTCAAAGAGCTATCGCTGCTGGATCAGCCTTTCATCAAAGATCAGAGCATCACTGTGGAAGAGTTAGTCAAACAGCACGTGGCTAAGATAGGCGAAAACATTCAGGTACGCCGCTTTGCCCGGTTTATTCTGGGTGAAGGGATTGAAAAAGAAGAAACTAACTTTGCTGATGAAGTAGCCGCTCAGGCGGGTAAAAAGTAAAAACCCGCAGCGGCTTACAGCGATCTGGTAAATGCTAGGTCTTTTTTGGAGATAGCAGGTCAGCTTTGGCGTGGCCTGCTTTTTTGCACATAGAGCCTGCTCGAATGGCGAAGAGAATCGCTATCCTGAGAAAGGCGATGGGTCTGACTTTACTGTGGCGAGCGCATGGTGCGAGCAGTTGAACAAATTAAGCGGGAGCTGTCTGCTTTAGAGCAGGCAACTGAGCAGTTAGCAAAAGAATTCAGGGATCTTTATCAGCAGTATTTGACGGAGCTAGGGCAGGCTGCAAAGCGACAGTTGGTCTTAGCGAGCTATCATCTGTGCACTCAAGCCTATCCCGATCGCTTCTTGCAGCTCTCAGTTCCTCAGCGACAGAGGCTGCAGCAGGCTTTACAGGCGCTCGGCAAGAAAGTGGGCGCGGAGCTGCTACGGCAGTTGGAACGGCTAGAAGAACCTTCTATGCCCAGCGGGGAGCGTATCATCACGCTGCAGGATCTACCCCCTCAGTTACTCTCCGAAATTGCGGCAGCGGTCAAGGGAGAATCCCTAGAAAGTTCAGACAGTTCGGATCTAGAGGTGGCGGTTGAGACGCTAGATGGCTCTGAAATTTCAGGGGCCGAGATCACAGACGATTATGAGTCTTTAGGAGAGGTCGGTTCGCCTGAGAGCGATCAGGGTTTGGAAGAGACCGAGGCGGTAGATTTGGAGGCGGCTGAGACGGATTCTGACTCAGCCACAGAAGAGTCTCAGGCCGCTAAAGACTCTTTGGCAGAAATGGCTAAGCTGCTGAACCAGGCTGTTACGAGTGATGCGTCAGCTACCGACACTCTAACGCCTGTGGAATTAGTTAAGCGTCACATGCGGCTAGAGCATTCTATTCGCGGCGTTTTGCGCGTACTTTCGCAAGATGCTAATCAGCTCCTGAAGCAGGCCAAGATTTTGCCTGATCTACCAGAGTCAGTTTTGGCGGCGGCAGCAGAGGCAGAAGCGCTAACAGAGGTGGCCTCTAACACGCCGAACGTACTGAACGTGCTGGTAGAGCTGAGCGATGATGAATATGACGCCGAAGACGATGACGCCGAAGACGATGGGGAAGCGGAAACAGACAGTGCCGAGGCGGAAGCGCCCGATCCGGCAGCTATGACCCACCTAGTGGCCGTCAATTTAAGGCTGTCTGAGGTCGAGTTTACTGACTCGACGGTGGCTGTCTGGCGCACTAAGATTCGGGAACAGCTCGCCCGTCTAAAGGGACTAGCGCAGCAGTATCAGCAGAAGCAGCGAGAGCGGGCGATCGCCGAGGCCGAGGCCGCTTGGAGAGCGAGCTGGTTTGAAAGTTAGGGTTTGAAAGCGTGATGAGCGATCGCGAGCCCTCAAATTTACCTGATTGGCTACGTTTGCAAAAGGCATTAGCCCTAGAAGCCGATCATGGCTTTAACGACCTGGTAGGAAAACAGCAGCGCTTTAGCGAGTTCCTGCGAGACAGCCTCTGCCAGCCCCCCCATAGCCTGTCTGATGCTGAGCAAACTCAGTGGCGATCGCTAGCCGCGTCCTTTCAAGCCTACAGCGAACTCAGCTTTGCCAAACGGCAGCATCTCGTGGCCGATACTCGCCGCAGCCTTTACCAGACCCGTCGCCGCCTGGAAGAGACCGCTACTCAACAGCTCTCACTACAGGCTACCTCTTCCCAAAGTCCGCCTGCCAAAACAGTCCGGGCTAAGCCTCCCAAAACCAAGGAGCTGACCGCTCCACCAACCTCAGCCGCTCGGCTCCCCGATCTCGATCAGCCGCTCACCTACCTAAAGGGGATTGGCCCCAAGAACAGCGATCGCCTAGCCAAGCTCGGTCTTTATACCGTGCGGGACGTGCTGTACTACTACCCCCGCGATCATATCGACTATGCCCGTCAGGTCACTATTCGCAACTTAGAACCGGGCGAAACCGTCACCATTGTCGGGACGGTAAAGCGCTGCACCTGTTTCAACAGTCCCCGCAATGCCAAACTGACTATCTTTGAGCTGCTGATTCGCGATCGCAGCGGTCAGCTCAAAATTAGCCGTTTTTTCGCCGGTAGCCGCTACCGTCATCGCGGTTGGCAAGAGCGGCAGAAACGGCTCTATCCGGTGGGGTCTACGGTGGCGGCTTCGGGCTTAGTAAAGCAAAACAAATACGGCCTGACGCTGGATGACCCTGATATTGAGCTACTCGACAGTGCCGGGGCAATCGACTCTCTCACCGTAGGCCGCGTGGTGCCCGTCTATCCGCTGACGGAGGGAGTGGCGGCAGATTTAGTCCGGCGAGCGGTAGTCGGCGCTTTGCCCGCTGCGGTGGGGCTGAAAGATCCACTACCGGCGGCACTGCGAGAGCAGCAGGGGCTAGTCAAACTGCCCATCGCGATCGCCCATATTCATTTTCCGCCCGATTCAGATGCCTTAGCAGCCGCGAGACGGCGTTTGGTCTTTGACGAGTTCTTTTATCTGCAGTTGGGACTACTGCGGCGACGGCAAGAGCAGCAACAGGTGCAAACTGAGGTAACACTCACCCCGACCGGACGGCTGATTGATGCTTTTTATCAGGTGCTGCCGTTCGCTCTGACGGCAGCCCAGCAGCGGGTAGTCAATGAAATTCTCAACGACCTGCAGCAGCCGACGCCGATGAACCGTTTGGTGCAGGGAGATGTGGGATCAGGTAAGACGGTGGTGGCGGTGGTGGCTATCCTAGCGGCCATTCAGGCCGGATATCAGGCGGCGCTGATGGCTCCGACCGAAGTATTAGCCGAGCAGCACTACCGCAAACTGGTGAACTGGTTCAACCTGCTGCATTTACCCGTTGAGCTGCTGACCGGATCGACGCGAGCCGCCAAGCGGCGGGAGATGTTTGCCCAGCTCCAGTCGGGCGAACTGCCGCTGCTGGTGGGCACTCACGCCCTAATTGAAGACCCGGTTCAGTTTCAGGCGCTGGGGCTGGTAACCATTGACGAGCAACACCGTTTTGGGGTGCAGCAGCGGGCGCGCCTGCAGCAAAAAGGGCAAAATCCCCACGTACTGACCCTGACTGCGACTCCTATTCCCCGGACGTTAGCGCTGACGCTCCATGGTGACCTCAGTGTCAGCCAGATTGACGAACTCCCCCCCGGACGCAAAGCCATTCAAACTACGCTGCTGACCGGGCGCGATCGCAATCATGCTTACGACCTGATTCGCCGCGAAATCGCGCAGGGCCGACAAACCTATATCGTGCTGCCGCTAGTTGAAGAGTCGGAAAAGCTAGATTTGAAGTCAGCTATTGAAGAACATCAGCGGCTGCAGGAAAGCATTTTCCCGGAGTTTCAGGTGGGGCTGCTGCACGGACGCATGACTTCGGCAGAGAAAGACCAAGCGATTACTCAGTTCCGCGATCGCCAAACCCAGATTCTAGTGTCTACAACGGTTGTCGAAGTTGGCGTCGATATTCCCAATGCCAGCGTTATGCTGATTGAACACGCCGAGCGCTTTGGTCTGTCCCAACTGCACCAGCTCCGAGGCCGGGTCGGGCGGGGGGCCGATCAGTCCTATTGCCTATTGATGAGCGCTACCAAGAACGAAACGGCAATCCAACGGCTCAAGGTTTTAGAGCAGTCTCAAGACGGCTTCTTTATCTCAGAGATGGATATGCGCTTTCGGGGGCCGGGACAGGTGCTGGGTACGCGGCAGCCCTGACTGCCGCGA
>JAAHIC010000290.1 GCA_010671965.1 Leptolyngbya sp. SIO4C5 | reverse complement strand
TCTCTCATTTATCCCTGAGAATAGGATGCTCTGGTAAAGGTCTTTGCTAATGGATTCACCAGAGGGAATACATTAGCGCATCCGTTGGGGTTAGGTCCACAGCCCTTAACGGAGTCAGACCGTGAACGCTCGCGAAAGAGTTTTTAAGCTACAGCTACTGCTGCTTGCTTGCGAGCAAAAGGAACGATGTTATTCGCACTTACTTTTGTTTTGAGCCTGGATTTACGAGAGGTGACTCACTCTCGGCCTGTATCACAAAGTGACTTTCGTCAGTACGTCGAAACCGTTACAGCCCCTTGTAGATATGTGCTTCTTAGTATAGCTTAGAGAATCCGAGATTGCCGAGGGCTATTCCTCAAATCAATCATGACGGGTTACGGGTGTAGCTCCCGCTCCCACACGCCTATGTAAATGCGATCACGGTCATTGCGTTCCACCAAGCCCTTCAGCGCCCCCTGTTCAAACGTAAAGCGATCGAGCTGACGGGACTGTACTTTAGCCAAATTACCTTGAACTACAACGGTTGCTGGAACTTCCAGCATTTCATCTAAGGCTGACTGCATCACTGCTAGCGGTATGCTTTGGGCGAAGGCGGCTTCCGTCTGACGCACTCGGCGCGATTCGGTGTCATAGAGATATCCCAAAGTCACTTGCTCAGGCTCAATTTCGTACAGTACTGCTTCCGTATTGGGCCAGTATCCCCTGCGAGAGGAGTCAGGACTGCCGAGCTGCTTTTCTATCTGCGTTTCTCTCGCACCAACGGCGAATACAGGAACGCTAATATTCGCTGCAGATTCGCTATCGGCAGAAGAGGTCAAATCATTTTGGTCAGTATCGGCAGTATTTGTCTCTTCCAGCTCTGAGTTTTCTGAGGACTCCGGGTCGCTATCGCTGTTATCGCTATTATCCTGATCAAGGGTGAGGTCGGGATCAGCAGGTTCAAGATCAGCGGGTTGTTCAGTGGCTGGGGGGGGAGAAACCGGGTTGTTAGTCTGGTTGAATGAGCGCTGGGCGGCTGTTACCGCTAATCCGCCGACTACGATGATGGCGCTGGCGATCGCGCTCCACAGCAGCCAAGGCGGATGCGGGCGAGATGGCTGGGCGGCAGCAGCGGTTGCTTTGGCGGCAGCAGGCTCAGCACTGGCCGGATGAGTCGTAGCTGAACGCCGAGGCGCCACCGCCATCGTCGCTGCGGTAGTTGGTGTAGCTGGGGAACTGGTAGCGGCAGGGGCGATCGCGGCGGCTGTAGACTCCGGCAGTAGCCTGAGCCATTGTTCCACAGTGCTAGGGCGATCCTCGGACTCTAGCTTCATGCCTTGTAAAATAGCGTCGTTGGTCTGATGCGTAATCTGAGGATTGAGATCGCGGGGAGCAGGCAGCGGTTGGCGATCGCGCAGAATAGAGGCCACAGGTATCTGAGCAGTCACTAATGCATAGAGAGTCGCTGCTAGCCCGTAGACATCCGTAGCGGGTGTCCGCTTGGCCTGGGTCATATATTGTTCAATAGGCGCGTATCCTGCTGAAATCAAGCTGGTATGAGTTTGAATCTGTCCGGCCTGGAATTCCCGGGCAATACCAAAATCAATCAGAACTACCGACTGCGTTCCCGTCCGCACAATAATGTTGTGCGGTTTGATATCTCGGTGCAGCAGTCCAGCTTCATGTACCGCTGTAAGGGCTGACCCAATCTGCCGCACATACTCTATGGCCGTAGATTCGGGCAGCGGCGACTGAGGAAAAACAATCTCCCCCAAAGATTGACCAGGGATGTAGTCCATCACCATGAAGGGCAGACCAGCCTCAACAAAGTAATCGCTAATCCGCACAATGTTGGGGTGTATGCACTGAGCCAGCCGCTGGGCCTCGTGCTGAAACTGCTGCTTGAGGGTCTGAAAGTCAGGGGAATTAAGGCTGTTCTGGTTGAGCGTTTTGATTACAACTGGCTGACCGAGCAGGTGGTGAAATGCCTCAAAGGTGACCCCAAAACCGCCCGTACCCAGGAGCTGCTTGAGCGTATACTTGCTGTCTTGTAAAGTTTGACCTACTTGCGGCAAAGATATACCAGATGAGTTCATGAAATTTTCCGCATCCTACAGACAGCAGTTGCATTAAGGACATCTTAGTAGAATCGTCGGTCTGAATGGGCTGCCACTAGCCCCGGAGGCTTGGCAAAACAGGAGATGCCACAGCGGCCATAGCGCAGCCCCCTTAGACGGTGTCACCTACTTTTTTAGGGCCGCGATCGCCGTAGATAAGCCCTGAGTTATTACGGTAATTAGCTTTCGTAAAGTAAATGGCGGAGGTTTTCACCTATAATATTTTCTTAAGCTTCGCTCTTGTCAGCCAAGCCTTAATTTATTGAAAACGGGTAGGCAGAGTCTTGTAAACTCACTCTTAAAAGACAATTTTATTGAGCGATATAAACTATTACAGACGGGGGGAGACAGCGCATGAGTAACACAACTGATACATCAACCAACGGCAAACCAGAACAAGACCAAGAAAAGCAAAAAGGAAATAAGGGCGGCCTTGTCCGAGCCGACATCAAGCATGAAGAAATCGTAGTTTTATCCGACAACACGCGGTTGCTTTCAACCAACACGTTACCCAACAATCGGCCCATTACCGCTTCCAACCAGCATGTTGCTCACATGCTGACGGTTGCTGGCAGACGCCCCGTCATGGAAGATACCTTTGAGATTGCCAACTTAGACACCCTGCCCGGACATCGGCCCGTTGCTGTCAGCAAGCTAGTGATTTCTGATGTGGGTATGCTGCCCGGCAATCGCCCCATTGCCTCCAACGACATCGACGAAGATCCGACGGCGCTGATGGGATATCTAGATTAAATTTAGTTATCAAGATCCGGCAGTTTTTTCTAGTCAAAAAGGGGAGCAGTTTTTACAACCGCTCCCCTTTCTCATTAAGCTAAACCTAGCCTCGGCGCGGTCTAGGTTGCAGGGTAAACGCTGACTTTCTTGCTGCTGCGGCCCTTGCGCTCAAAAGTAACAATGCCGTCAACCAGGGCGAATAAGGTGTCGTCGCCGCCGCGACCAACATTATTTCCCGGATGGTATTTGGTACCCCGTTGGCGAATCAAAATATTGCCAGCGCGCACAGCCTGACCGCCAAAACGCTTGACCCCTAGCCGCTGCGCGTTTGAGTCGCGGCCGTTGCGAGTGCTTCCCGTTCCCTTCTTGTGAGCCATATTTCCCCCTTTTACCTAGAACTCAATCTTAAAACAGATATCAGCCAGTTGGCCTAAAAAAGCCTACTCTTCAGCTTGCTGCTCAGCTTCATCGGTATCAGTGTCAGCACTGTCTGCTGCTGGCTGAGCAGATTCTGTACCAAAAGTCTTACCGTTAAGGCTGATAGAGTCAATCATCAGCCGGGTCAGCTCCTGACGGTGGCCCTGCTTTTTACGCGTCTTTTTCTTGGGACGCATCTTATAAACGATGATTTTGCGTCCTCTGAGCTGACTCATTACCGTTGCGCTGACGGTGGCCCCCTCAACTAAGGGCTGACCAATGCTGACGCCGTCATCGTGAGACACAAAAAGGACGCGGTCAATTGTGAGCTGCTCGTCAGTTTCGCCAGATAGGCGATCGACATCATAAAATCGACCGGGTTCTACCCGCAACTGTTTGCCACCCGTCTCAATAATTGCGTAAGCCATGCTGAAATATGTTCTCCTTGCCGTACAGGTAGCTGTCCTGAAAGTAGCTTTTAATCGCAGCTTTTTGAGTGATACCTGATCCGAGCCAAAATTTTAGACAGACAGTTAGCCAGTATGACGATTTAAAGGGGCTATTGTCAAGCTCTGATGCGCGGAATTTGGCGAGAGCTGCCAAAAAGTTAGATTCAGTCTGCTGAAATCTGATAGGTTTAGTTTTTACCGTCGGCACCAGGGATAAGTATGGAGTCTTTGAAAGGGCGAGACCTGTTGAGTATTGCTGATTTGAATCCAGGTGAGATTCGATTGTTGCTGAAGCTAGCCGCCGATTTAAAGCGCGGTCAGATTGAGCTGCGGTGTCCCCGAAAAGTCTTGGGACTGCTGTTTCAAAAGGCATCTACGCGAACCCGCGTCAGCTTTTCAGCGGCGATGTATCAGCTAGGCGGTCAGGTTATTGACCTCAATGCTAACGTTACCCAGATTAGCCGGGGCGAGCCTACCGTCGATACTGCCCGCGTACTCGATCGCTACCTGGACGTCCTCGCTATTCGCACGTTTGCTCAAGCAGAGCTGGTGAAATTTGCTCAATATGCCGACATTCCGGTGATCAACGCCCTAACGGATATAGAGCATCCCTGTCAGATTTTGGCTGACTTATTAACCATTCAGGAAACGTTTGACGACTTAGCGGGACTAACGTTGACTTATTTGGGAGATGGCAATAACGTCGCTCATTCTTTGATGCTGGGCTGTGCTCTGGTGGGAATGAACATAGTTGTGGCTACTCCGGCTGGTTATGAACCCGATCAAACTGTGACCCAGCAGGCTCAGCAACTGGCTGGCGATCGCAGTCAGGTCGTTGTGACTCAGGATGCTCAGGCGGCTGTCTCTGGCGCTCAGGTTCTCTATACCGATGTTTGGGCCAGCATGGGCCAGGAAGAATCCGCTGACGTACGTATTCCTATCTTTCAGCCCTATCAGATCAATGCTGGCTTGGTGAAGCAAGCTGATAAGTCGGCTATCGTGCTGCACTGTCTGCCAGCCCATCGGGGAGAAGAAATCACGGATGAGGTGATTGAGGGGACGCAGTCTCGAATTTGGGATCAGGCCGAGAATCGGCTGCACGCGCAAAAAGCGCTGCTGACGGCCCTGCTGGGCGTGGCCTAAAAGAAAAGAGCTGGAGGCCGAGGCTTCCAGCTCATCTCAGGTTGATTTTGAGGCTGCGGCCTTTGGAGCGCAGCCAGATTTTTACAGAATGCCGAGAAACTGGAGAACGCCTTGCCCGGAGACAAGCTCAATCACGACGGCAGTGACGAAGCCCAGCATGGCAAGGCGACCGTTCAGGCGCTCTGCCGCTGGCGTAAATCCAATTAAATTGGTGGGTTTATTGGGTTGGGTCATGATGGCGTTAGTTAATATTTGTTAACCATTCTAGCTCGATTAACAGCTCTATGCGTGGCTTTTAGCGATTAATTCCCTGCCAGCGAATACTGCGAAAGCCTAAGGCGATCGCGCTCAGCAGCAGTAACCCCAGTCCGCCAGCTAGCGGATTGCCGCCGATGCCCGTCACCCAGTCCGGAACACGGTTAGAGACAGTTACCCAGTCGCTCACGTCTACAACGTAATAAGCCCAGACCAGTCCGGCATGTAGTCCTGCAGGTGCGGCTAAATCACCGGCGGGTAGCTGCGATCGCCTCGTGGTAGCCCGCTTAGCCCACACCAATGCCAGCCCCAAAAGAAAAAGACCCAAAAACTGCGGCCAGGTTTCTAAGATGGCTGCCCAAGGCCGAATAAAGTGGGCTAAGGCAAACAGCAGGCTGCTGCTGCAAAGGGCGATCGCGGGAGAATAGTCCTGCTCTAGCTCACTCAGCAGCCAGCCGCGAAACAAAATCTCCTCCGCCCAGCCAATGCCAATGGCCGTAATCAAACCGGCTAAAGCCGTTTGTCCTAGCTGACTGATCGGCTCTGCTTCAGCCCAGCCTAGCCCTATTTCTAGCGTGAACAGGAGGCCGACTCCAGCCGCCCCTACTAAGAAAGAGCACAAGAACCAGAGCGCCGTTCGCCTTGAAAAAGTCAGGCCATAATAAGACAGCGGGCGCGGCAGACCATGAACGCGCCGCCCCCAGCCTCGCAGCAGCCCCATAAATATGAGATAAAGCAGAATCAGAGCCACAATAAAAATGCGCTCTGACTGATACCAGGTTGCTAGCAGACCAATTGCGATCGCAATTGGCCCCCAGAGCAGCATCAAGATAGCCAAAAAAAGGCCGATTCTAAGAGGCGCACCTCGGCGAGCGATCGCTGGCCAGTTAATTTTCAATCAGTAAATCCTAATCTTCTGGCTCAATCGTACTGGTTAAACCGTGTCCCCGTAGACCCTCGCAGTAAAACTCAGCATGTTCTAGAGCACAGGTAATTACCAGCGCTACGCCCTTAGAATGTGCCTGCATCATGATATCGACAGCCTGAGGCATGGTCAGGCTAGAAACCGTCTTCATCAGGGCTTCGACGACATGCTCCATTGAGTTTTACTGCGACA
>JAAHIC010000029.1 GCA_010671965.1 Leptolyngbya sp. SIO4C5 | reverse complement strand
TGCTGTATCGCAATGGTCCCGGACGTTTAGAGCGAGACGGCCTGCGGGTGCAGCACTGGTTTGATGGCGATGGCGCTATTTTGGCAGTTCATTTTGCCGACCAGCAGGCAACCGCTACCTATCGCTACGTGCAGTCGGCAGGCTACCAAGATGAGGAAGCGGCAGGGGCTTACCTCTACGGCGGCTATGGCACGACTGCTCCCGGTCGGTTCTGGGAGCGCTGGCGCAAGCAGCTCAAAAATGCCGCCAATACGTCGGTGCTAGCCCTAGGCGATCGCCTCCTCGCTCTGTGGGAAGGCGGCCAGCCCCACCAGCTCGACTTGCATACCTTGGAGACATTGGGCACCGAAAACTTTGCAGTACTGACTCCTAGCTGCACCTATTCAGCCCATCCTAAAATCGATGCCGCTACCGGAGACATTTACAACTTTGGTGTCGTACCTGGGGCCAACGCCACCCTGAATCTCTACCGCAGCGATCGCACAGGCCGCATTCTCAAGCAAAATGCCATTCCCCTCAACGGCGTACCGCTGCTGCACGACTTTGCCCTAGCAGGCCAGTATTTGGTCTTTATCGTGCCGCCTGTGCGGTTAAACACCCTGCCCGCCGTTCTGGGACTTTCTAGCTTTAGTGACTGCCTGATGTGGCAGCCCAAACGGGGTACGCAGATTGTTACGGTGGATCGCCAAAGCCTAGAGGTGGTGAGCTATGGCGAAACCGAGGCTTGGTTTCAGTGGCATCTGGGTAAAAGCTATCAGGACTTTGACGGTAATTTGGTGATTGAGTTTGTCCGCTACCCCGATTTGACCACCAACCAACACCTGGGCGAAATCGCCAGCGGTCAAATCAGGAGTGTGGTGAACGGTCAGCTCTGGCAAATTCGCCTAAATCCGCAAACAGGAACAGTGCTGGATCAAACGCCGCTAGTTGAACGAGGCTGCGAGTTTCCGGTATTTCCCAACTGGCCTAGCGACCTGGATCTAGCCCCTACCTATCTCAGCATCCGCCGCTCTGAGACGACTGCGCACACGGAGCTGTTTAACGCGATCGGCCGCTTTGATCCGCAAAACCAGGTGCTGACAATAGCAGATGCCGGAGAAAATCGTTATCCCGCTGAGCCAGTCTATGTGCCGCAGCCGTCAGATCCGGCTCAGGGCTGGATTCTAACGGTTGTCTACGATGGCGATCGCGATGTCAGTGAAGTTTGGATTTATGCCAGCGATCGCCTGATAGAGGAACCTATCTGTCGGCTAGCGCTGCCAAGCGTAATTCCCCATAGCTTTCACGGTACTTGGCGGCAGGGCTGAGCTGCTGCGGGCGATGCTGCTGTGACAGCGGATATTCTACGGCTTTACAAGATTTGAAAAAAAGCGTCGTCCAGCTCGTAACCCAGCATTTGGGTCATGAATTTCAGCCGGGTACGGCTGGTGATGCCCTGAGCCTGTAGCCAGTGATTGATGTCAAACACCTTGCGCATGACGAAAATTTCTAGGGCTTCCGGATTGTAGCGAATGCCTTCGCGGGGGCTGAACTGATGCGGCACCAGCATGGCGGCATAGCGGCCCAGTTCGCCCGCTTCCCAATCTAAAATAAGCGGTAGCCAGGGATAGAGCGTGTCTAAACGGATAAACCAGAGCCGTACTTCCGGGATTTCAGATAGCTCACGCGGGTCGGTGGGGTCGCGGGGATAGTCAATTTCAAAGCGCAGATTAATATCCTGATTGACCGGGTCAAGGTCGGCCAGCAGTGGCTCTAGAACTGTTTGGGCAGGAGTTAAATCCAGGGTGTTGAGGCTG
This sequence comes from Leptolyngbya sp. SIO4C5, assembly GCA_010671965.1. GTDB lineage: Bacteria > Cyanobacteriota > Cyanobacteriia > Phormidesmidales > Phormidesmidaceae > Sphaerothrix > Sphaerothrix gracilis. Next base: position 13,176 of record JAAHIC010000029.1, on the reverse strand, counting down.
GCTTGACTGAGAGCGATCGCAGTGGGCATAACGGCTAAGTAAGTGGACACAAACAATACTGTAGGGCGCTGTTAGGCATAGCCGCAATGTACCCTTTTGCAGGGCTTTGATGCATGAGCAGAGACGGGCCGCAAGGCTGAAGCTGCGGCTAAACCCTGTTCGTCAGTTGCTGAGGTATCCAAGCAGGTTCCTAGACATGCCATGATAAATGAGTTGAATTTCCACAGCTATGTCTGACTCGCCCATTCGGATCTGTATTACCCTAGGCACTCGACCGGAAGCTATCAAGTTAGCGCCGGTAATTCAGCAGTTCCAGCAAAGCTCCCAGTTCAAAACCCAGGTTGTCCTGACCGGGCAGCACCGTGAGATGGTACAGCAGGTGATGGATTTGTTCAATCTGCAGGCCGATGGCGATCTAGACATTATGCAGACCCGCCAAAGCCTGACCGATATTACCTGTCGCAGCTTGCAGGGGTTAGAGCAGCTATTTCAGCAGTTCAAGCCGCAGATGGTGCTGGTTCAGGGAGATACCACCACCGCCTTTTCCGCTACGCTAGCGGCGTTTTATCAAAAAATTGCCGTGGGTCATGTGGAGGCAGGGCTACGCACCGATGATCTGCTCAATCCCTACCCCGAAGAAGCTAACCGGCGTCTCATTTCCCAGCTAGTCCAGCTCCACTTTGCCCCGACAGCCAAAGCGGTAGAAAATTTGCGGCGCTCTGGGGTTGTGGGGCAAGTTCATCAAACAGGCAACACGGTGATTGACGCCCTGTTACAGGTGGCGGCCCGCCAGCCTGAGTGCTCAATTCCGCAGCTAGACTGGACCCAGCACCGAGTGCTGCTGGCCACTGTTCACCGCCGGGAAAATTGGGGCGCACCGCTGCAGCAGATCGGCCAAAGCTTTTTGGCTATTTTGGAGCAGTTTCCAGATACGGCCCTGCTGTTGCCGCTGCATCGCAACCCAACCGTGCGAGAACCGCTGACGGCGATGCTGGGCCAGCATCCCAGAGCCTTTTTAACCGAACCCTTAGACTACGGGCAACTGGTGGGAGCTATACAGCGCTGCTATCTTTTACTGACTGACTCTGGCGGCCTTCAGGAAGAAGCGCCTGGGCTGGGCAAGCCGGTTTTAGTGCTGCGAGAGACGACGGAGCGTCCAGAAGCGATCGCTGCCGGTACAGCTAGGCTTGTGGGTACAGAGGCCGATCAGATTAAGCAGGCAACGGCAGAGCTGTTAAACGAGGCAACGGCCTACGAGACAATGGCAAAAGCGGTCAATCCCTTTGGCGATGGTCGAGCCGCTCAGCGGATTGTCCAAATTGTCGGCGACTATTTCAGCTAAGCCAGCTAATTTTCTGAGGCATCATCCTGCATCTCATCCAGCAGATTTTTTTTAGAGCTTTTGAGCTGCTTCCACAGTCCTTTAATTTCGTCGTAGGCTTCTTCTGGACTGAGCTTACCGCCTGTTTCTAGGCCGCAAATAATCGCTACTCGCTGCGCAAATTCTTGCAGATTGGCATTGAAGGCCAAATTCCCCGGAGAAAATTCACCTCGGTATCTGCTGCGGGGATAGAAAAAATTTTCTTTGTCGGAAGAATCTGAATTAACCATAGATGCCTCGTCATGGGAAACCGTTTAAAAGCTGATGCCCTACTATTTTTCCCCTATTCTCTAGCGGTTCTATTGCAAAAGACTCAGAAGCACTAGCTTATTTAAGCCCTCTGCTAACCAGCATCAGTCTTTGACCTCCTCAGCTCCGCCTCAAAAGTCAAGCAAAAAATCATAGCTTTCACGGCGTAGGTCACTGTGTCAGCGTAACGCATTCTAGCTCTTACGTTCTCTGCTAGCTAAAGCCCTAGCTGCTGCTCTACCCAAGCGATCGCCGTTTTGACTGAATCTGTTGCCATCAGAGTCTGGAGTGAGAGTTTTTCAAAGAAGCTGACCACTTCAGGGGGCACCCGCATGAAAACCACCGGCTTACCGGCTTTCAACGCTAGGGCCACTTCGGCAACCGTGCCCAAACCGATACCACAGGCAATGACAACCTCGCTAGAGAGCACATTGACGTTATTTCTGGCGTTGCCCAAATCCGTCAGAATCGGAACATCAACTGCGGCCGAGAGCGTACTCACATCTGTGCTGGGTAAAATGCCTACCGTCAGCCCCCCGGCGGCGCGAGCGCCCTGACTGGCCGCCTCCATCACCCCCACATTGCGCCCCCCTGTCAGCAAAACCCAGCCGCGATGAGCCACTGCTTCTCCCAGAGCGTAAGCCGTTTGGGCCACGAGAGGGCTAGCGCTGTCGCCCGGCCCCATGATGCCGATTAGGTGTTTAGGCATAGTGTTTGATTGAAATTGATAAAAAACTTGATGCTAGGGATCTCCACATTTGTTATTTTCGTCGATTAAATTGTTGTAATGATAGGGCTTGCCTTAAGTTTGCTCACGTAGCGGAATTGATACGCCAGCCTGCTTACTCCACCAGTCCTATACGATTGCAAAAATTGTGCAGCTTTTGTTTCTAGCTAAGATTTTTGATCGCCAACTTCGCCTCAAACACCGTGCCTGGCAATATGGCAGCTCCTGGCTGCTCGGCAGCCTGATTGCTGTCGTCTGGAGTCTGGGGACGCCGGGGATAGCCCTCAATCGGCTGACCATTCGGATTGGGCCGATTGCTCAAACAATTGAGGTAGCGGATTTAGAGCAGTTTGCGCGTACAGGAGAGGTGCCGCCCAGGCTGCGGCTCTACAGCACCTTTTTGACTCCTCAGGTGCGGCAGGTTTTACAGAACCAACTGTCATTAGATCCAGACATTAGCGATCGCATTGTTGACGATATTTTGCAGTCGGCCAATGGTGAACTGCTGCTGGATACCCTCTCAACTATTGCGCCGGATCTCTCGGTCGATCAGCTGCGGGCTGCAATCCGACTAGCGGCGATGAGTACTGACGGGCTGAGCGTTTTGGGCATTTTGCGGGCGCTGCCCCAAGACAGCCTCGAAATTGATGCCAGCGCGGCGATCGCGCTCATTTCCCAGCTTAATCTCTCACGGCTAGAGAGTCAGGCCCTCAGCAGCGTTCTCGACTACGAGCTAACCGATAGCGCCACTGACGCACTACCAGCCAATTTTGATCCCGCCGCGCCTGGGCCAGAGTCCGTTGAGCAGTGGGAACTGCAGCTACGCGATCGCGATCGCGATCGCATCGTGCCCATCGATATCTACTGGAGTGACGACAGCCAGGGGCCAGTGGTCGTTCTATCGCATGGCTTTGGAGCCGACCGCCGCTTTTTAGCCTATGCGGCTCAGCATTTAGCCTCACACGGGCTGACGGTAGTTGCGATCGAGCATCCCGGCAGCAATGTAGCCGCCCTTTCTGCCACCGAGCTAGACCCCAGAGCCGGGCGGGAACCCAGCCGCATTCTGCCAGCCACTGAATTTATTGATCGGCCCCAAGATGTCAGTTTTGTCTTGGACGAGTTGGCTAAGCTCAATCGCCACTCTTTTGCTCTGCGCGGTAAGCTCAAAACCGACCAGGTAACGCTGATCGGACACTCCCTGGGAGGCTATACCGGGCTAGCGCTGGCGGGCGCTAATCTTGATACGCGGGAGTTGGGAAGTTCCTGTAGCACCCTGATTCCGGTGGGACTGTCTCCGGCTGACTGGCTACAGTGTGCCGCCACTGACTTGCCGCGCCGCAGCCTTGATCTCAGCGATGCCCGCATTCAGCAGGTCGTCGCCATGAATCCCCTGATTGGCGATCTGTTTGGCAGCCGCGGCCTGACTCAGGTGACGGTGCCAACCTTGATGCTGACTAGCACCAACGACGGGGTAACGCCGACTATCAAGCAGCAAATTCGCCCTTTTTCGCAGTTAGCCGGCCCCAAGTACCTAGTGGCTGTCATTGGCGGCACCCACCTCAGCGTTGGCGATCCCCAAAACATCAATCCGGCCCTGCAGCAAATCCCGTTTATGCCAGAACTGCAGGGAGAAGAAACCCAGCATGTACGCCAGTTCGTGCAGGGACTTTTACTCAGCTTTGTGAAGCAGCAGACCCCGGAAGCCGACCTCTACGCCCCCTTTCTGAGCGCCGCCTATGCTCAGTCTATGTCAACTGCCGAGCTGCCTGTTCGCTTTAGCACCGAGCTGCCCCAAAGCCTGACTAACTGGCTCCGATTAACGGGTAGCTGGTCTAGCAAGAGCCGTAGCCCAACGGGGCTGCTGGCGTCGCTGATGCATCTGGAGGTGATTCAGGTGAACAATCGCCTAGGCCGACTGCCGCATCATGTCTTTGCCTACCTACGCCTTAGCTATCCGCCGCTGATTGTGCTGGATTGGCCTTGGCAGCCGCTGCGCCAAAGCTGACGCTGCCAGAACTAGGCTACTCATGGGTCATGCCATCGGGCAGAATCGCCCCGGTGAGATCGGCGTTGCGCAGGTTGGTGTAGGTCATGCTGGCGTTAATCATGACGGCTTCGGTGAGGATAGCACCGCTCAGATTAGACCAGTTTAGCTTTGCCCGGTAAAGGGTAGCCCCGCGCAGATTAGCTCCCCGTAAGGAACTCCAGCTTAGATTGGCTCCTCGCAGATTGGCCCGGCTGAGATTGACGTTGACTAAGTTAGTCCCTTTCAGGCGGGCGCGGCTGAGATCAACATCTCGCAGATCGGCCCCTTCTAAAGTGGCTCCGCTCAGCACCGCATCGGTCATGCTGGCATTTTCTAAAACGGCCCCATTGAGCAGAGCGCTAGTCAGATTGGCGTTATCTAGCACCGCGCCCGTGAGATCGCTGCCAAGCATTTTGGCCCGACTCAAACTGCTCTCGCTTAAATTGGTTTCCCGCAGCATTGCGCTGTCTAAATTGGCTTCGCTCAGATTGGCGTCTCGTAAATTAGCCTGATAGAGCTGGGTTCTAATTAGGTTGGCGCTCCGTATCCCGGCTTCTGCAAGATTGGCCTGTTGCAGGTTGGCATCTGTCAGATCGGCGCCAATCAAATTGCTCAACTGCAGTATGGCCTGAGTAAGGTCAGCCTTGACTAAAACCGCTTCGCGCAGATTAGCGCCAGCCAGATTAGCCCCCACTAAATTGGCCTGACGTAAGTTGGCCCGACGTAAATTGATCTCAGGCAGCTCGCAGTTAGCCAAGTTAACGTCGACTAAGTTAGCGCTCCGGAAATCTCTTTCTCCTGCTGCGTAACGTGCTAGCAGCTCTTCTGCATTCATGAATTTTGTCTCAGTTTTCAATTTTCCCTGCTAGCTTCAGCCCTGTTGAATAACTTATAGCCTGCTGTCCCTGATCTGCAGAAAGCGGTGAAGAGAGCATTCAGTCCGGCTTAGTCAACTGCAATAGCCCCGAAAACGACTGTTTATCTCTCATCAGTTAGCGTACCCAGTCTCCTTCCTCCGGAGGGCAAATCTGCTGAGAAGAGCCTGCATTCTCCCATAGAGATCATGTTAGCGACAAGGGCTATATTGCTTGTCCCATTTACGCTGCTAGCTATTTGCCATCGCTACGGATAGGTATCCTTTTAGGTCATTTTTCTACGCTAAGCAGCAGTGCTTTACTGCGCTGTAGCCGTGGGGCTGTGGCCGTCTAACCGGGTTCATAGCTGTCCTGTTGCCAACCCTCTAACAGATAAATTCAGCTAAATTTGGGCGACCTCTTTAAAATGAATGGCATATTTATAAGAACAGATAAAGCACTCCAAACAGGTAGCCATCACTAAGGTAAAGGACAAGGATATGCCGGATAATCGCCGAAGCCAGGTTGTCACTCAGGGCGTTCAGCGCAGCCCTAACCGCGCCATGCTGCGGGCTGTTGGTTTTCAAGACGAAGACTTTAAAAAGCCGATTGTGGGCTTAGCGAACGGCTACAGCACGATTACTCCCTGCAACATGGGTATTAACACCCTGGCCCAACGGGCTGAAACTGCTTTGAGAGAAGCGGGGGTGATGCCGCAGATGTTTGGCACCATCACTATCAGCGATGGCATTTCGATGGGAACAGAAGGGATGAAATATTCTCTGGTGTCGCGAGAAGTCATTGCCGATTCGATTGAGACGGCCTGTATGGGTCAGAGTATGGATGGCGTACTGGCGATTGGCGGCTGTGATAAGAACATGCCGGGAGCGATGATGGCGATCGCCCGCATGAATATCCCAGCGGTATTTGTCTATGGCGGCACGATCAAGCCGGGGCACTACAACGGCCAGGATTTAACGGTAGTCAGTGCCTTTGAAGCTGTCGGGCAGTACAGCGCCGGTAAGATTGATGAAGCAGAACTGATAGCAGTAGAGCGCCATGCCTGTCCGGGGGCGGGTTCCTGCGGCGGTATGTACACCGCCAATACGATGTCGTCGGCCTTTGAAGCGATGGGCATGAGTCTGCCCTATTCCTCAACTATGGCGGCTGAGGATGAGGAAAAGGCAGAAAGTACTGAAAAATCGGCATTTGTTTTGGCTGAAGCCGTTCGGCAGCAAATTTTGCCCCAGGCTATTTTGACTCGCAAAGCCTTTGAAAACGCGATCGCCGTAATCATGGCAGTGGGGGGGTCTACCAACTCGGTGCTCCACCTTTTGGCCCTAGCCCATACCATCGGCGTTGACCTCACCCTCGACGACTTTGAAGCTATCCGCGCTAAGGTACCTGTTTTCTGCGACCTCAAACCCTCGGGGCGCTATGTGGCAACTGACCTGCACAAGGCGGGGGGCATTCCCCAAGTGATGAAAATGCTGCTGAACCAAGGGCTACTACACGGCGATGCCCTCACGGTTAGCGGTCAGACCGTGGCGGAGGTGCTGGCAGAGGTGCCCGATCAGCCCCGCCCTGACCAAGATGTGATTCGCCCTTTTGAACAGCCGATCTATGCTCAGGGTCATTTAGGCATTCTGCGGGGCAATTTAGCGACTGAAGGTGCAGTTGCCAAGCTCACCGGCATCAAGAAGCGCAGTATCACTGGCCCGGCCCGCGTCTTTGACTCTGAAGAAGCTTGCCTAGACGCTATTCTGGCGGGCAAGATTCAGGCCGGGGACGTGATCGTGGTGCGCTACGAGGGGCCAAAAGGCGGGCCGGGAATGCGGGAAATGCTGGCCCCAACCTCAGCGATTATCGGTGCAGGTCTGGGGGATGCCGTGGGCTTAATCACCGATGGCCGCTTCTCTGGCGGCACCTATGGCATGGTGGTAGGCCATGTGGCTCCTGAAGCTGCGGTGGGCGGCGCGATCGCCCTAGTTGAGGAGAACGACGCTATCACCATTGATGCCGACGGTCGTAAACTGCACCTTGATATTTCTGATCAGGAACTGGCGCAGCGCCGCAAAAACTGGCAGCCGCGATCGCCCCGCTATACCCAAGGAGTACTGGCCAAATATGCCAAGCTAGTATCCTCTAGCAGTCGCGGGGCCGTAACGGATCTAGATCTGTTTGAATCCTAAGCGTCGGTAGGGACGGACCAGATTTGCCCCGGCAGACAGGCCCCGTCCCTACCCTTGCTCAAACCCGGCATAGCTGCGTCCGCGCCACTGGGTCGGGGTTTGGATAGACGAGAGATAAATGCGATAGACCGCCAGCAAATCGGCTAGGGGGGACAGCCAAAAAGCCCATTTCCCCTGGGCTTGGCTCAGGTCGTAAGACGGCGCGATCGCCAGCATTAGCCCTAGCCGTATCACAATCAGGCTGAGATTTAGCCCTAGAGCGATCGCCAGCGTCACGGACTGCCCCCCGAGTCCCCAGACAATGCCTAAAATGGGTGCTAGCAGCCAGGGCAAGCCCTGCACAGCCGAGAGAAACCACAAATCGCCCCACTTCTGGGCTGCAGAGGCGGCGTCCTTTAAGTCCAGCGATCGCCCCCATTCCTGCCAGGTTTCCTGGGCGCCTTCATACATCCGCACCTGCAGCAAATTAGCGCCGTCGAGAAAGCCGACCTTAGCCCCCCGCGCTGCCGCCTGTCGGGCCAGGGTGACATCGTCACAGAAAGACTGGCGGGCGCTGCTATAGCCATCCATTGCCGCTAAAAGCGATCGCCGACAGAGAAAACACTGGCCATTGGCCATCACCCGTTCGGGCGGCGCGAAGCGGCTACCGGCTGGGCCAAAGCGATAGATCAGCGTCATCAGCAGCGCGGGCTGCAGCCACAGCTCACCGGCCTGCTTTAGCACAAATCGCGGTGCTAGCGAAACTAAGTCATAGCCCTGCGCCTCTGCCGCCAGGACGAGTGCGGCCACTAGCCCTGGCTGCGGGCGGGTATCGGCATCAATGCCTAAAATCCAGCGGCTAGCTGCCGCGCTGTGACAAAATCCTGTGTGTAAGGCCCAAGGGCGACCTACCCAGTCAAGCGGCAGCGGCTCATCGTTGAGCAGTCGCACTCTCGGATCCTGGGCGGCAATCTGTTTGACGAGGTCGGGGGTACCGTCTTGAGAACTGCTATCGACGACTAAAATCTCTCGCACTTCATAGGTCTGCCGTCTCAGTCCGGCCAGGCAAGGGCCAACCCGATGGACTTCATTGAGGGTGGGGACGATGATGCTAACAGCGCCTAGCAGATCGAGCGTGGGCCGCTGAGGCTGGAGGGGCAGTTGGCGAGTGGGGCCTTGTAGCAGACGTCCTAATAGCAGCGCTGCTGCCGGTAGCTGGTAGGCCAGTATCAGCAGGGCCAACGCACTGGCCTCGACGACGGATCCTTCTAAACTACTGAGCAAAACAGCAAACTCATCAAGATTACTTGTGAGGTACAGCGCCAACCGGCGGGGGCACCTCTTCGGAGGCCAACGCCTTGTCAACATTGCCCTGCCACTGAACTGGCTCCGGTGTCACCATGTACCAGCACAGCACCGCCGGAACGGCGCCCGCAGCCAGCCCCAATAATACCGGAATAGTAATCCCTGAGCCTAAGCTCATCAGCATGGCAAAAGCAAAATTAGCCAGATAGACAATCAGAGGCGTTGTTAGCTGCGATCGCGTTAGGCGCTGTACTGGCTGCTGTCCGCGCCAGAGAAAAGCTGCCACGCTCATAAACAGAGCGCCCGTACCCAGCCAGCCAGCAAAATTCTGATAGGGCATTCCAAAAAAAGCCCCCGGACGATGCCAAAACCAAAAAGGCATCGCAGTCTGACTCATGGCCGGATCCAACACAAAGTCCCAAGAGGTCAGCAGACCAGCCCCTAGCAAAATGCTGCCTACTTGCCAAACACCAGTGGGAATCCACAGGCCGTCTCGCAGCTGCTGCTGACAGGAGAGTCCCGAACGGGCTAGCAGGTAAGCCGAAAAGCCCAAATAAAACCAGGACAGCGGAATTGTGAAGGGCACCAGTCCGGCAATCTTATAGCCCAGTCCGTTGAGATAGCTGTAGTGGCCAAACGGAAAGCCAGTGCTGGTGCCCAGCAGCTCGCTGCTGAGGGAAAGGGTAATTGCGGGGACGAGAAAAGCCAGTAAAGTCCGCATTCCCAGCAGGCGATAGCCGTAGAGCGCCACCGCGATCGTCCCCAATACGATGTAAACAACCCCGCCACCGGCCATGCTCCAGCGAAACATCAGCGGCCCCGCCGGAATGTTGGCTAAAAACTCAGGGTGGGGCATCACCCACAGCAAACCCGCTAATCCGAAGGCCATAGAGACCACATGTCCCCACAGGCAAAACCGCTCAATCGCTCTCAATCGATTCATTACAAGTCCCCACATCACACTGCCCTGAGGCTAGCTTTTGTCTGCAATACTTTTTGTTAGAGAAAAGGCATTTCTGAAAATCCTCCCTTAGATTATAAGTTTTGTAAACAGGCTGTGGGGGGATTTAGCCATTTTGCCGGGTAGGGCCGAGGCAACTGAAGCAACGGTCTGGCGAATCAAAGACAGAATTTTTAGCAGGAACGCCCCCATCGTTCTATAGACTCTTGATCAGACTCTGTGTCGTTCAGTGAGGAAATTCGGTGACTGCGGGAATAGTGCTTTTGATTATTGTGATTGTCGTTGTGGCCATAGCGGCGATCGCCGTTGAGCTGCAGTATCGGCGGCGACCGGGAAATGCGCTGGCATTTGCGGCGGGTCAGTGGAATTTAGAAACCTATTCTCCGCACCACTACGTCATTGTGGGTGAGCCGCAGCTGATCAATCAAACGCGATCGCTGGAAATTATGGTGCCAGAGGTGGCGGTGGAAGCGACTCTGCTCTCAGGGGAGTCCTTGAACGAGGTGACGCTGCAAACTCGACTAGTCCCTCGTCACCCGGATGCGCCAGCCCGCGCTGATGACTACTGGTTCGGCTACATCGTGAAGGTGGGTAAAACCACTCAGATGGAAATCACTGTTGATATTCAGGGGCCTAATCTCAGCCGGCTCAAAGCGCTGTGGCTCAAAGTCCACTATCTCACCTACGGCCCGGAGGGGCGCATTCCCAAAACCGGGCATGTGGTTGTGCCGCTGCAGTTTCCCGCCCCTGAGGCCACTCCTCACTGGCGCGGTACTCCCGTAGCCGAGCGTCTACCTGTGCCGACCCATCTGCTGACCCACCTAGATAATCCGGTGGCGGTCGTCAAAAGATACGTCGTGCCCCATGCCAAGCCAGGGGACATTGTTACTTTGGGAGAAACCCCCGTCGCCATTATGCAGGGGCGCTGGCGACATCCCTCTACGGTACGGCCTGGCTGGGTGGCCCGGCGGCTGTGCTACTACTTCATGCCGACCTCTAGTTTGGCGACTGCCTGCGGTATGCAGACGCTGGTGGACATTGTCGGCGCTGGGCGCGTCGTCTATGCGTTTGTGGTGGGGGCGATCGCCAAAAAGTTTTTGGGCAAGCCCGGCCTGTTCTATCAGCTTGCCGGGGAACAGGCCCGTCTGATTGATGACGTTACAGGCACCTTGCCCCCCTATGACCAGTTCATCGTGCTGGGGCCACAGCAGCCACAGCAGGTAGTAGACGCTATCCTTAAAGAAACAGGTCTAGAAGCCGCCATTGTAGACGTCAACGACTTGAAAGCGGTTAAGATATTGGCAGCGACCTCTGGTGTTAATTCAAACATCCTGAGTCAGGCCCTGATTGATAATCCGGCGGGCAATGCCGATGAGCAGACGCCGCTGGTGCTGATTCGTCCTAGCGTTTAGGGCTTGTAGCCTTTGGCCTCGCCTAGCTCACTCACCCTCACTCATCCTATGCCTTCACACTCTCACAATGTCGTGATTCGTCCCATTCAGTATCGGGATTTGGATGCGCTGGCAGAATGCGGTGAAGGCACCCTGGAGTCAGGTGATCCGGTTGACTCAGCCACGACCAGCCAGTTTCTTAGCCAGGTACGGCAGTGGTACGGCCCGCTCAAGTTTTTAAGCCTGTTTCCCAATCCACTGCAAAAGCTGCTTTCCGTCTATGTCGCTGAACGTGAGGGTAAAATCTGCGGCATGATCCAGGTGGCTCCGTTTAACCACACCCGCAGCACTTGGGAAATTCAGCGCGTTGCAATCAATCTGACGGCGGGTTCTAGCTTTACAGTTGTTGGCTCCCAGCTACTGCGCTACTGCTTTGAAAAACTTTGGGAAGCGCGTACCTGGCTGGTAGAAGTCAACGTTAATAACAAATCTGCTTTAGGGCTGTACCGTCAAAATGGCTTTCAGCCGCTAGCCCAGGTTACCTACTGGTCGATTTCCGCTGACGTACTGGCAGAACTGGCCGCTCGCGAACCCGATTTGCCCAACTTGCTGCCCATCAGCAATGCTGATGCCCAACTGCTTTACCAGCTCGATACGGCTGCAATGCCACCTCTGGTCAGACAGGTTTTTGACCACCAGATTCAGGACTTTAAGACCAACCCGCTGCAGTCGATGACTCAAGGAGTCAGCCAGTGGATGAATAAAGCCGAAGTGGTTAGCGCCTACGTGTTTGAGCCGCAGCGCAAGGCCGCTATCGGCCGTTTTGAACTGCGGGCCTGCCGCGACGGTTCGCGGCCCCACTCGGCTCAGCTCATTGTGCATCCGGCCTATACCTGGCTTTATCCAGAACTGCTAACGCAGCTAGCTCAGGTATTGCGGGCTTATCCCAGCAATGAATTGCATCTCTATTCACGGGACTATCAGCCAGAGCGAGAAGAATTTTTTGCCCAGATTGGTGCTGTCCAAATTGAACACGGACTGATGATGTCTCGCTCGGTCTGGCACAAGCTGCGGGAATCTAAGACTCTTTCCTTGGAGGGACTCCAGCTTCCCGACGTGCTGCAAGGGCTCCAGCCTTCCGGCAAACCCATACCCGGACGAATTACCTGGGCCGCCGATCCGGCTCTGCCCGAAACTAACCGCCACGAGTATCAGGCGGGCCAGCAGGAGCGCCCGACCGTGCCTAGCGAGCCGGAGCGCTCTGCAGCCGAGGAAACCGCTGGCGATCGCCCCCTTCCCCAGCCTGAAGGCCGCTAGCTGTTATGGTTAGTTTTGGTAAGCCGGAGAGAATTCCGGCTGAGCGCGACATTTTTTATGATTTCAGCTTTGGGGCTAGATATTGGACGGAAACGCATTGGCGTGGCTGGCTGCGATCGCACCGGATTGATTGCCACCGGGTTAACCACTTTAGAATGTCGCTCTTTGAACGAAGTGACTGAACGGCTACAGCGGTTAGTCCAGGAACGCTCAGTAGAAGTTTTAGTGGTCGGTTTACCGTATTCAATGGATGGTAAGCTGGGCTTTCAAGCTAAACAAGTGCAAAAAGTGGCCCACCGCTTAGGCCAAGCGCTACAGCTCCCGGTAGAGTTCGTCGATGAGCGACTCAGCTCTGTGCAAGCAGAGCAGCTCATCTTGGCGGAACGCCGCTCTCCGTCTCGTAACAAAGCGCTGATCGATCGCAAGGCGGCAGCCATCATTTTGCAGCAGTGGCTTGATCACCGTCGCGCAGCGGCAACGTAGCCAGTTTTCTAGCCTGGGGCCAGCAAGGAGTTTTTTCATGGCGGATGAAGCGAATGAAATGCAAGAGGCAGAGGTAATCTTGACCGATGCGGCAGGGCGATCGCTGCCCTGCTTCATTGAGCAGACCATTCCGGTTGAAGACCAAGAATATTTGCTGTTGATTCCAGCCGATGCCCCCATTGAAATTTTTATGTGGCAGGCGGACCCGGACAGCGACGACGAAGATGAGGTGCTAGTCGATATTGACGAAGCCGATATTGACGCCCTGTTTCCCACTGCCCGCGCCGTCCTGCTCAGCCAGGACGGCGCGA
>JAAHIC010000289.1 GCA_010671965.1 Leptolyngbya sp. SIO4C5 | reverse complement strand
TGCTACCAGCTCTTTAAGGGTTTTAGGAACTTCTGTCCCTGTCAGCTCATGCAGTCCCAAAATTTCGCCATAAAACCGACGGGAGGCCGTCATATCTTGAACGTTGAGGGCAATGTGGTGAATGCCTCTGAGCGTTTGTTTGGGCAGTCTCATGGGCGATGTGGTCACAAGGTCAGACATAAGTAATGCGGCTCAGGCTTGCTTTTGATGATATAGCAATTGTCAGCGGGTCGCTGGCTGCGGCTGCTGATCAAAGTGATAGCGATCGCCATCTGCACAGGACATAGGTGGGGGCCGCTGGCCTGATGATGACAGTCGCTCTGAACTGCAAAATACCAAAACAATCATGAGGTCTTTATCTACAGAAAAGCTGTCTAAGTAAAAGCCCCAAACATCCTGACAGTTGGCTTTTAGTTTAGAAAAGCGTATGTGGGCCTGGTTTTACAGGTCTATAAGGGCCAGAGGGGAGCAAAATGACGAATAAAGCATTGCTAATTGGGATCGATAGAACAGGGGCTTGGCTACCGTCTCATCCATTAGGGGCCGCAACGCAAACTGTACAAGCGCTACGGGAGGTAATGATTTCAGAGTATGGCCCTTTTCAAAAAGCGGAAGTTGAAACGCTGATCAATCCGGACGCCCAGCAGATGCGACAGGCTGTGACGCGGCTCTGCACTAACGCTGCTGCCGAGGATTTGCGTCTGCTCTATTTTTTTGGGGCGGGTTTGATGACTGCTGAAACTAAAGAGATTTATCTAGCCGCCACCAATACTGATCCTCATTATTTACAGACCACCGCCCTTTCAGCCGCCTTTCTCAAAGGATCGCTCGACAGTAGCCTATCTCAGCGACAAATTATGATCTTAGACTGTAGCTGGTACGGCGCTCTGACCGAAAATTCTTCGATTTTAGGCTCGGTCAATTTAGCCCATCTCGCCAGCGAAAATCGGGTGGTGCTGGCCTGTAGCGGTCAGTCCCTCACCCTGACTGATAAGGGGCCGCTGCCGCTCTATACCCAAATTTTGACCGAAGGTATTCGTACTGAGCTAGCCGACATCAACGGGGATGGGGCTATCTCTGCCGCTGAGCTGCATCACTACATCTACCGCGAAATCCACGAAGCCAACCTGGAAATTTATCCGTTCCTGTACGCGCTCGGGGACAGCGCCCAACTGACGCTGATGCAGCTACCGGCTTACACACCTGAGCAGGAATATCGGCGCAGCGTAGAAGAATACGTCGCGGCTAGCTATGGCACGCTCACTGAGCAAAGCCGTAAAATTTTGGATTTTCTCAGAGCCAATCTAGCTTTATCGTCGCAAGCCGCTGAGGCGATCGAAGCTCAAGTGCTTTTACCCCACACTGAAAAGCGGCAGAAGCTTGACCAGTATCAGCAAGTTTATCTAGAGGCCATCCAGTTAGAAAATCCACCGCGTCAGATTATCCGGCGGCGGCTGCGATCGCTGCAAAATCAGCTTCAGCTCACCAATGACGAAGTTCAGTTTGTGGAAGAGCAGACCCAAACTCAGCGGGAACCTGCCATTTTGCCGGCTGAAACCGGGCCGCGAGAGCCAGCTATTGAAGTCGTGAACGGTAAACGGGCGATCGCCACCTTTGCCGAGATCGATCGCGAAACAGTCGCCTAAACAGGTCAAGCGGGGCAGCTAATAGCTACCCCGCCCGGTGCCGAGATCATTTTTAAACGACAGGACTTACGCTCTTGACGAGATTTTAACTAATCACAGGCTCCCCCTGGCTGCCGCCACTCCCCTTAAACAAGGGGCAAGGGGGATCCCATCACTACTACAATGTCTCGAATTTTAAACGGCGTAACTCCGATGCGACTGGCTAATTGGCAGCCTTAGCCTAAAACCGCCTTGGCCCGCGATAGCACGTTCTCAACGGTGTAGCCAAACTTCTCCATCACCAAACCGCCCGGAGCTGAAGCCCCAAAGCGCTCAATACCGAGAATGTCGCCCTCAGATCCGGCATAGCGGCACCAGCCGAAGCTAGAAGCCGCTTCTACCACTAGACGCTTGGTGACTGACTTGGGCAGTACGGACTCCTTGTAAGCCGCGTCTTGGGCCTCAAACAGCTCCCAAGAAGGCATGGAAACGACCCGTACCTTCTTACCTTCACCGCGAAGCTGCTCGGCTGCCTCTACGCAGAGAGAAACTTCGCTGCCGGTACCAATCAGGATAATATCGGGGGTTTCTTCGCCGCCTGAGAGCACGTAGGCTCCTTTAGCTGTATTCTCAATCGAAGAACCGTCCAGATTAGGCACGTTCTGGCGGGTGAAGGCGATCAGAGTCGGCGCCTTGCGGTTTTCAACGGCAATCTTGTAGGCACCGGAAACCTCGTTGCCATCGGCTGGGCGAATCACCGTCAGGTTGGGGATGGCCCGCAGAGAAGCAATGGTTTCGACTGGCTGGTGGGTGGGGCCGTCTTCACCCAAACCGACCGAGTCATGAGTCATGACGTAAATCACGCCCGCCTCAGACAGGGCTGACAGACGAATCGCGGCCCGCATGTAGTCGGCAAAGACTAGGAAAGTAGCGCAGTAGGGAATCAGCCCGGAGTTGTGCAGGGCAATGCCGTTGCAGATAGCGCCCATGCCGTGCTCCCTTACGCCAAAGCGCAGGTTACGGTTTTCGTACTGGCCGCGCTGGAAGCTGCCCGAAATCTTGAGTTCTGTGAGGTTGGAGTGAGTCAGGTCAGCGGAGCCGCCAATCAGTTCGGGTAAAGCCGGAGCCAAAGCGTTCAGCGTCGCCTGAGAATGCTTACGAGTTGCGGTTCCCTTGTCGGCAGGTGTGAAAGTCGGCAGGCCGTCCGCCCAGCCCTCAGGCAGCTTGCCAGAGAGCATCCGCTCAAACTCCGCCGCCGCTTCTGCATACTGGGTGCGGTAGGTGGCTAACGTTTCTTCCCACTCGGCCTCGTAGCTAGAACCGCGATCGATCGCCTGGCGCATGTGATTGAAGGCATCTTCTGGTACTTCAAAATCACCGTAGTTCCAGCCAAGATGCTCGCGGGTAGCGACAATTTCATCAGTGCCTAGGGCCGCCCCGTGGACGCCCGGCGTGTTGGCTTTGTTGGGCGAGCCGTAGCCAATGGTGGTGGTGACTTTGATCAGCGAGGGCTTGTCGGTCACGGACTTGGCATTTTCGATCGCTTTGGCGATCGCATCTAAGTCGGTATTGCCGTCTTCTACGTGCTGAACGTGCCAGCCATAGGCTTCAAACCGCTTGGCGACATCCTCGGTGAAGGAAATATCAGTCGAACCATCAATAGAAATATGGTTGTCGTCGTAGAGGGCAATCAGCTTACCCAAGCCCAAGTGTCCCGCCAAAGAGCAGGCTTCACCCGAAACCCCTTCCATATTGCAGCCATCACCCAGAATCGCATAGGTGTAGTGGTCTACCAGGGTGCAGTCTGGCTTATTAAATCGAGCAGCCAGATGGGCTTCTGCCATTGCTAGGCCGACCGCATTGGCAATGCCCTGTCCCAGAGGTCCGGTTGTCACCTCGACCCCGGCTGTCTCGAAGTTTTCGGGGTGTCCCGGCGTGCGGGAACCCCACTGGCGAAACTGCTTAATGTCGTCTAGGCTGACGCTGTCATAGCCCGTCAGGTAGAGCAGGGCATACTGCAACATGCAGCCATGACCCGCTGAAAGCACAAAGCGATCGCGGTTAAACCACTGGGGGTTCTTAGGGTTGAACCGCATGAACTTATCCCAAAGGACAAACGCCATTGGCGCCGCCCCCATTGGCAGGCCAGGGTGACCAGATTTAGCTTTTTCAACAGCATCAATAGCTAAAAAACGGATTGAGTTGATGCAAAGTGCTTCCAGAGATTGGGTTGCGACAGCCATAGTCCTAATGATTGAGTAACGGTACAAGGAGCCTGGGTCATCAGTGTTAGCGCCCTGAAGTATTAACGCCCTGAAGTCCTTAAATTTTCAGACGCTCTTGCCATCATCCCATCCTGAGGGAGTGAGGATCAAGCAATTAGCCACGGGCCGAACTTGGCAAGTCCCCAGTGACTTGCCCCCGTACAATTCAGACCAAGGCTAGACTGAGTCAGTTAGCCCAGCCTCGAAGCCAGCCCATTCATCTAGATCATAATGTCCATCGATAAGTCATTATACCTACTGCCTCGGCGCTAACGGCTAAATTTTCGCATGGCCAAGGTAACGTTATGCCCACCGAAGCCAAACGAATTAGACAGAACAGCCTCAACTTTGAGTTTGCGGCTTTGATGAGGTACGTAGTCTAAATCGCAGTCAGCGTCGGGGTTATCTAAGTTGATGGTGGGCGGTACCTCGTCATTGGCAACGGCCAGGGCGGCAGCCACGCCTTCAATCCCTCCAGATCCCCCCAGCAGATGTCCGGTCATCGATTTAGTCGAGCTGATGGCAATCTGATAGGCGCGATCGCCTAAAGCCCGCTTGATCGCCTCGGTTTCAGTGGGATCGTTAGCTGGGGTGCTGGTGCCGTGGGCATTGATATAGCTAATGTCTTCTGGCTGTAAACCCGCATCTTTCAGCGCTAGCCGGATGGAACGAGCCGCGCCTTCTCCGCCTGGTACCGGAGCAGTCATGTGGTAAGCATCACAGGTCATGCCGTAGCCCACAATCTCGGCGTAAATCTTGGCCCCACGGCTGAGCGCATGTTCTAGTTCTTCTAGCAGCAAAATGCCGCAGCCTTCCCCCATCACAAAGCCATCGCGATCGCGATCGAAAGGACGACTGGCATGGGCCGGATCGTCGTTGCGCGTTGAAAGTGCTCTGGCCGAAGCGAATCCTGCTAGGGCCAGCGGCGTCACCGCCGCCTCCGTACCGCCTGAAATCATGGCCTGGGCGTAGCCCTGCTGCACTAGGCGAAAAGCATCACCAATCGCATTAGATCCAGCCGCACAGGCCGTCACCGGACAGGAATTAGGCCCCTTAGCTCCCACATGAATAGCGGTCAGACCCGCTGCCATATTGGCAATCATCATCGGTACCATAAACGGGCTGCACCGACTCGGCCCCCGCGTCAGGTAGACCTCTTGCTGATCTTCTAAAACTTTAATGCCGCCAACGCCGGTGCCAATCATGACACCGACCTGTTCAGCATTGAGATCGGTAATCTGGAACTGGGCATCCTCGATGGCTTGTTGGCTGGCGGCTACCGCAAACTGAGCAAAGCGATCCATGCGCTTAGCGTCTTTGCGATCGACATAGTCAAGCGGATCAAATCCCTTAACTTCACCTGCAATTCGACAAGCATGTTTGGACGCATCAAAAGCAGTGATGACATCAATACCGCTACGGCCACTGACCAGCCCCTGCCAGTACTCAGACAGAGTGTTTCCTAGTGGAGTAACGGCACCTAGCCCGGTAATAACAACACGCTTCTTATTGGAATCTGCCATAACTTTAAAACCAGTCGTTGTCTACCCAGAGCGCAGATATTGAGAACGCTTTGCGGCTGTCTTTACAGCCTTAAGCAGCAGATTTGTCCTTGATGAAGTCCACGGCAGCCTGAACGGTACCGATATTTTCAGCTGCTTCATCAGGAATTTCGATATCAAACTCTTCTTCCAAGGCCATTACCAGCTCAACGGTATCGAGCGAATCTGCCCCTAAATCATTGGCAAAGCTAGCCTCTGGCTTGACCTCAGTCTCTTCAACGCCGAGCTGCTCAGCCACGATCTTTTGAACCTTTTCAAAAACTGCGTCCTGGCTCATGTTTTCCTTCTCTTCGCAATGTCGTAAATCGATAAAATACGTACCCACAACACCTAAACCACGATCGGGGAACTAAATCAAGCCAGCCAGCCTTGAAATAGCTGCCTTTTCGCGTTTAAGCATTCCTACATCTTAATCTGAAAGCGCACCTTCCACGGGCTGTAATCCAATAATCGATGGTGAAAACCTTGCTAATCAAAGATTTGAGGCGATTCCGCCGCAAACGACGGATATTACGTTCCATAAACTTTTGTAGTTTAGCCTTCAATCTGTAAAATCCCTCGCTATAGACTATTCATTGATTGGAGAACCCTTACCTGATGGTTGATTCCAGAGGTCATCCCTGATTCTCTGGTTTCGTACTATTGAAAATCTTTAACATTGGAGTCATAAATTCAATGTCTCACTCAGTCAAAATCTACGATACTTGTATCGGCTGCACGCAGTGCGTCCGGGCTTGTCCGACGGACGTTTTGGAGATGGTAC
>JAAHIC010000288.1 GCA_010671965.1 Leptolyngbya sp. SIO4C5 | reverse complement strand
TCTGTTTCGTCCGTAGGTGGTGCCTCAGCCGCTTCAGCCGTCCCTGTTTCCGCTTCAGCCACGGGTTCTTCTACGACTTCTGGCTCAGGTGCTTTCGGTTTGGGCCTTGGCCCGCGCATGAGAGCAGGGGGAACCGCAGGCTTTTTCTCTTCGCGATCGCCTCTGCCTTTGCCCCGCCCTTTCTTGCGCCGATCGCCCCGGTCGCGGCGGTTCTCGCTGCGATCGCGCTGGGGCTGCTCAGTCTCTTCACTGCTGCGATTGGCGCGTTCTGATTTTTTGATGGGTCGCTCAACCATATTTTTGTACCTCTACTGCTAGCGCCATTAGACATCCTACCTTGAAAGCCGACGAGACTCACGCCCGCCTGATCTGCGACAGCGGTGAGGAACTGAGCTAGCGATCGCCAGTGTTCAACGATTGGCCCTCTTTCGAGGTGTTACCTGATCTTCTCAACCCCCCGTTAGACTAAAAACCATGCCTATTTAGGGAGTCTTATGTCTGCCTCGACTGTCCATCCGCTCCAGCGTCTTCTCGCCTATAGCCACGAGTACCGCGCTCAAATCTGGCAGGCCAGTATTTGCTCAGTTCTGAATAAGCTATTTGACCTGGCACCGCCCGCCCTGATTGGTCTAGCAGTTGACGTGGTCGTCAAGCAGCAAGATTCCCTAATTGCCCAGTTCGGCATTACGGGCATTCGCAGCCAGTTTATTTTAATCTCGGTGCTGACGTTCATTGTTTGGGCTTTTGAGTCCGTCTTTGAATATGCCTACGATCGCCTCTGGCGCAATCTAGCGCAGAATATCCAGCACCAGCTGCGGCTCAACGCCTACGACCATCTGCAAGATCTCGACTTAGCTTTTTTTGAAAATCGCAGCACGGGCAGCCTGATGTCAGTGCTAAACGATGACATTAATCAGCTAGAACGCTTTCTCGATCGCGGTGCCAATGAAGTCCTGCAGGTGATTACCACCGTGATTATCATCGGCAGCACCTTTTTTATCCTGGCTCCCAGCGTCGCTTGGATGGCTATGCTGCCGATGCCGTTTGTGGTTTGGGGGGCGATCGCCTTTCAAAAGCTGCTGGCCCCCCGCTACGCCGAAGTCCGAGAGCGGGTCAGCCTGCTCAACAGCCGCCTTTCCAACAACCTCTCTGGCATCACCACCATCAAGAGCTTCACCGCTGAAGCCTACGAAAGCGATCGCATTCGCCAGGAAAGCCTCAATTACAGCCAGAGCAACCAGCGGGCGATCGCCCTCAGCGCCGCCTTCATTCCCCTAATTCGGATTCTAATTCTGGTAGGATTCACCGCCACGCTGCTCTATGGCGGTCTAATCACGGTGGAAGGCCAGCTTGCCGTCGGTACCTACAGCGTTTTGGTCTTTCTCACCCAGCGCCTGCTGTGGCCCCTCACCCGCTTAGGGGAAACCCTGGATCAGTACCAGCGGGCAATGGCCTCCACCAACCGGGTGATGAACCTGCTAGATACGCCGATTACCCTGCATCCTGGCCGCCGTTCACTGCCCGTGAGTCAGGTGCAGGGAGATATCCGCTTTGAAGATGTCACCTTTGCCTACGATGACGGCCAGCCCGTCATCAAGCACCTGACGCTGAAAGTGCCGGCGGGTAAGACAATTGCCATTGTTGGCTCTACTGGCTCTGGCAAAAGTACCCTCGTCAAGCTGCTGCTGCGATTTTACGAAGTGCAGGCAGGACAGATTTTACTAGACGGCCATAGCCTGCACGAGCTGCAGCCGCAGGACTTACGGCAGGCCATTGGTTTAGTCAGTCAGGATATCTTCTTATTTTACGGTACGGTGGCCGAAAATATTGCCTATGGCAGCTTCAATGCCAGCCGGGCGGAAATTGTCGAAGCTGCCAAAATTGCCGAAGCCCACGACTTTATCGAGAATCTGATTTCTGGCTATGACACCATTGTCGGGGAGCGGGGCCAAAAGCTTTCCGGCGGCCAGCGACAGCGGATCGCTATCGCCAGAGCAGTGCTGAAAAATCCGCCCATTCTGGTCCTAGATGAAGCCACTTCAGCGGTTGATAACGAAACGGAAGCCGCGATTCAGCGATCGCTGGAAAAAATTACCCAGAATCGCACCACAATTGCGATCGCCCACCGTCTCTCCACAATTCGCAATGCCGATCGCATCTATGTAATGGAGTATGGGCAACTGGTGGAATGGGGGACCCACGAAGAACTGCTAGAGCGCAATGGGATCTATGCCGGACTGTGGCGGGTGCAGATGGGAGAGCGTCCGGTATTGACGTAAGGGCGGTTGGCGAATTGCCTTACTGCTTTTCCTGTACCAAATAGCCGCAGCGGTGCTCTCCGTCTACAATCCAGTGGGTACGGCTGACGGCGCAGTCCGGCAGCGCCACCTGAAACATCTCCAGCTCGTGACCGCAGACGCTGGGATAGGATTCGGCAATGTGAGAGATCGCGCAGTTGTATTCCGTAATCACATAGCCCGGAGCCGGATGCTCGTCTCTAGTGGGATCAACTTCGTGCCATTCCGCCATGTAACCCTCGGCCTGCCGCAGCTTCACGAGGTTATTCACCCGCTCCTGCAGGCTGCCCGTCCCCACTTTTTGCCGGTAGGCCAGCGCCTTGCGTTCCCACTGCTTGCGCAACAGGACCTTGACTTCTTCTTGGCCGACGGTTTCTGCCAGCGTATCTAATAAAGAGAGGGCAAACGTATCGTACTGGGTCGGAAAGCGATCGCGCCCCTTGCTGCTGAGGCAGTAAAAATAATTCGGTCGCCCCATCCCGGCCTGTACCGCCTGATGCTCAATCAGTTCGTCTGCCTCTAGATCTTTGAGGTGACGACGAATGGCTTGTGGACTCACGCTTAACCTTTCGGCCAGAGTTTGAGCCGTCGCTTCTCCATGCTTCATGAGGTACTGGAGAATATCTTCCTTAGTGGAAGGGGGATGTACCAAAGTCATTTTTAGAAATTCAACGCTGGCAATACGTCTTTAGAAGGAATCTAGACTTTGACAACGCCTGTGTTGCTAAAGTAGTCTAAGATGAAATTAGGCAACTTCTATGTTGTTTTAATTATAGAATTATCTGGTTGTCTCGCCACTGTATATAGACTAATGGCCTCACAGAAAACGACTCAAGCTTCCGAGAAAAACCTGGAGCTGATGCGCAACTTTTCCCAGAGCTATGCCAAGCGGACGGGGACTTATTTTTGTGCTGACCCCGGAGTGACAGCAGTTGTAATTGAGGGTTTAGCCAAGCATAAAGATGATTTGGGTGCGCCTCTCTGTCCCTGCCGCCACTACGAAGACAAAGAAGCAGAAGTCAAAGCTACCTACTGGAACTGTCCCTGCGTGCCCATGCAGGAGCGCAAAGAGTGCCACTGCATGTTGTTTCTGACGCCGGACAATGCTTTTGCCGGTGAGAGCCAAGAAATCACCTTTGACCAGATCCGCTCCGAAACCAGCAAGTATTAATCCTTTCTCAGTTGACCTTACGCTCAAGAGCCGCCCACATGACCTCTTCCACCGTTCAGTCCTTCGTTAGCCAGCCTTACAAATACGGTTTCATCACCGATATCGAGTCTGAGTCTTTAGGACGCGGACTCAGTGAAGATGTGATTCGCGCCATTTCTGCTAAGAAAAATGAGCCGGAGTTCATGCTGGAGTTTCGGCTCAAGGCTTACCGCCGCTGGCTGACAATGGCGGAACCCACCTGGCCTAATGTCAAGTATCCGCCGATCAACTATCAGGACATCATCTACTATTCAGCTCCCAAGCAGCAAAAGCAAAAGCTGGATAGCTTAGATGAGGTTGATCCGACCCTGTTAGACACGTTTGAGAAGCTGGGCATTCCCCTGTCTGAGCAGAAGCGCCTTGCTAACGTAGCCGTAGACGCCATTTTTGATAGCGTCTCAGTAGCCACCACATTTAAAGAAAAGCTGGCTGAAGAGGGCGTGATTTTCTGCTCTATTTCAGAAGCAGTGCACAATCATCCCGAACTGGTGCAAAAGTACCTGGGCAGCGTCGTGCCGACGGGAGACAACTACTTCGCGGCGCTCAACTCAGCGGTGTTCAGCGACGGCTCCTTCGTCTACATTCCCAAGAACACCCAGTGTCCGATGGACTTGTCTACCTACTTCCGGATTAACAACGGCGAGTCGGGCCAGTTTGAGCGGACGCTGATTGTCGCTGAGGAAGGCAGCTCGGTGACGTATTTGGAAGGCTGCACCGCCCCCATGTATGACAGCAATCAGCTCCACGCGGCGGTGGTTGAACTGGTGGCGCTGGACAACGCTGAAATTAAATACTCGACGGTGCAAAACTGGTTTGCCGGAGACGAAAACGGCAAAGGTGGCATTTATAACTTCGTCACCAAGCGCGGCCTGTGTAAAGGCAAGAACTCTAAAATTTCCTGGACCCAGGTCGAAACCGGCTCGGCGATTACTTGGAAGTATCCTAGCTGCGTACTGGCGGGCGATAATTCCGTGGGCGAATTCTATTCGGTGGCGCTGACCAACAACAGGCAGCAGGCCGATACGGGTACCAAGATGGTGCACATTGGCAAAAACACCCGCAGCACGATTATCTCTAAGGGGATTTCGGCGGGTCGCTCTAAGAACAGCTACCGGGGTTTGGTGAAGATGGGGCCGAAGGCGGCAAATGCCCGCAATTATTCCCAGTGCGATTCTATGCTGCTGGGCGATCGCTCTAACGCCAATACCTTCCCTTACATTCAGGTGCAAAATCAGTCGGCCCGGGTGGAGCACGAAGCCTCTACCTCCAAGATTGGGGAAGATCAGCTCTTTTACTTTGCCCAGCGCGGCATCTCTCCCGAAGACGCGGTTTCCATGATTATCAGCGGTTTCTGCCGGGATGTGTTCAATAAGCTGCCGATGGAGTTTGCGGCTGAAGCCGATAAGCTCATGAGCCTGAAGCTAGAAAATACGGTGGGCTAACAACTGGGTGGGCACTGCCCACCTGCTTGCATTCTTGACATGAGTAGGCAGCCCCTACCCTACGGAGATTTAGAGTGGTGATTCAGGAAAACAGCGAAGTTATTCTTTCAGTTAAAAATTTACGGGCCACCGTAGATGGCAACGAAATTCTCAAGGGACTCAACTTTGAAGTCAAAGCTGGAGAAATTCACGCCATTATGGGCCTCAACGGTTCTGGCAAAAGCACTTTTTCCAAAGTGCTAGCCGGACACCCTGACTATGAAGTCACCAACGGCGAAATTAGCTTCAAGGGCCAAGATTTGCTGGCCCTAGAACCGCACGAGCGCGCTACCAGCGGCATCTTTCTGGCGTTTCAGTATCCTCTGGAAATTCCAGGGGTTAGCAACCGCGACTTTTTGCGGGTGGCTTACAACTCCCACCTGAAGGCTCAAGGTCAAGCAGAAATTGACGTCTTTGACTTTGACGACCTGATTGAAGAAAAGCTAGAGGTGGTCAAAATGGACGCTAGCTTTCTCGATCGCAGCGTTAATGAAGGCTTTTCTGGCGGTGAGAAAAAGCGCAACGAGATTTTGCAGATGGCGCTGCTAGAACCCAAGCTGTCAATTCTGGACGAAACTGATTCTGGCTTGGATATTGACGCTCTAAAAACGGTAGCGGGCGGCGTCAATCAGCTAGCGACCCCTGAAAACGCCGTGGTGCTGATTACCCACTACCAGCGCCTGCTGAACTACATTGTGCCGGACTATGTGCACGTGATGGCCGATGGCCGCATCATTCGCACCGGCGGTAAAGAACTGGCTCAGGCTCTAGAAGAGAAAGGCTATGAGTGGCTGATGGCAGAAGCAACCGAGGTGTCAGCGTAATGGGGCTACAGGTTTCAGACAGCAGCATGACCCAAGTAACGAAGCGAGAGACTTACTTAAACCAGCTGATAGACGCAGTGACGGCTGAAACTGCGGCTAAGCTGCCGCTGCCTCAGTTGCGCCAGACGGCCAGAGCATTGGTTCAGGAACAAACCTTCCCGTCAACGCGGGACGAAGAATGGCGCTTTAGCGACCTGTCTGAAATGCTCACTTTAGACTTTCAGAGGGCTAAGCTGCCGTCTGAAAAAGAGCTAGCCGCGATCGCTCCCCCACTGTCCGAAACCGAAAACAGCCGCTTGGTATTTGTCAACGGGTTGTATGTCGAGTCCCTATCTGCACGATCGGCCCTGCCCGATGAGGTTGTAGTGGGAAATCTGGCTGGGCATACACCTCGGCCAGATTTA
>JAAHIC010000287.1 GCA_010671965.1 Leptolyngbya sp. SIO4C5 | reverse complement strand
TTTGTCTGAAGAGGGGAGCCAGACTTCAGACAAATATCGCGAAATCTCTAGCTGCTCCAACTGCGGTGATTTTCAGGCTCGCCGGGCCAATATTCGCTTTAAGACTGCGGGTCAAAAAGGTACCCAGTTTGTCCATACCCTCAACGGTTCGGGGCTAGCAATTGGCCGGACAATGGCGGCTATTTTAGAAAACTATCAGCAGTCAGACGGCACGGTAGCCATTCCAGAGGCGCTGCAGCCTTACTTGGGACGAGAGGTGCTTTAGACTGTGGCGGTTGGATCTTGGGTAGCAACTCAGCCTTTGCCGCAGACGAGGAGAGCAGTGCGTCCCGATTGCCTCAGGCGGGCAGTGCCACCTGGCCGAAACTGCCTAAAAATTGCGGCAGGTAGAAAGAACCGTCCCAAACCGAGTCCAGTCAGGATAGCAGGCCAAACGATAGAATAGAGCAATATTGGTCTGAAAATTAACAGTAGATAGTCTTTATGTCGGTTTTAGCAGCGATCGCCGTTCTCGCGGTTCTGATTTTTGTTCACGAGTTGGGACACTTTTTAGCCGCAAGATTGCAGGGCATTCACGTTAACAAATTTGCCATTGGCTTCGGCCCCATTTTACTCAAGTATGAAGGCCCCCAAACCCAATATTCGCTGCGAGCTATCCCCTTTGGCGGCTTCGTCGGCTTCCCAGACGATGATCCAGATAGCAAAATTGCTGAAAACGACCCCGACCTACTGAGAAACCGCCCTATCTTAGACCGGGCGATTGTGATTAGTGCTGGCGTCATTGCCAATTTGCTGTTTGCCTATCTTGTCTTTGTCGCCCAATATGCGAGCGTCGGCGTTCCCCAAAACTTCGCTTCTGAACCGGGTGTTCTGGTGCCCCAGGTGATGTCGGAAAGCGCCCCTGCGGCCCAAGCAGGTCTTAAGCCAGGGGACGTGATTATGGTGGCGAATGGCAAGTCTCTCGGTACGACCGAAGACACCATCCCAAGCCTGGTGGATCTAATTAAAAGCAGCCCTGAGCAGCCGATCGATTTGACCGTCCAGCGAGGCGATCGCCAGCTTGACCTAACCGTGGTGCCAGAGCGCGGCCCCGATGGCAACGCCATTATTGGAGTGCAGCTACAGCCCAATGGCACTATCGTCTATCGCCGAGCCGACAACCCGATTGAAATTTTTACGCTAGCGGCCCAGGAGTTTCAGGGGATGCTGGTGCGGACGGTTAAGGGCTTCGGCCTGTTGATCTCTAACTTTTCGGAAATGGCCGGACAGGTAGCTGGCCCCGTTAAGATCGTTGAGCAGGGGGCCGGACTTGTCCACAACAACATCACGACCCTATTTCCTTTCACCGCTATCATCAGCATCAACCTAGCCATTATCAATATTCTGCCCTTGCCCGCTCTTGACGGGGGCCAGCTCGCCTTTCTGTTAGCGGAAGCCGTCAGAGGCAAGCCTCTACCCGCCCGCGTTCAGGAAAACGTGATGCAAACGGGATTAGTGCTGCTACTCGGCCTCGGCGTTTTCCTCATCGTGCGCGACACCACTCAGTTGGAAATCTTTCAAAATCTGCTTCAGTGAATGCCGCTAAACGCAAACCAACGATTAAACAACAGCGGGCCTTAGCCGTTCTCCGCCGACTCAAGCAGCTTTATCCAGAAGCCCCTTGCTCGCTAGACTATCAAACTCCCGTACAGCTCCTAGTGGCGACGATTCTGTCAGCTCAGTGCACTGACGAACGGGTCAATTTGGTCACGCCTGCCTTGTTTGCCCGTTTTCCAGACGCGGCGGCGCTAGCAGGAGCCGATTTAGATGAGCTGGAGCAGCTTGTCCGCTCTACCGGCTTCTATCGCAACAAAGCCAAAAATATCCGGGCGGCCTGTGCCAAAATCATGAGTGATTTTGACGGACAGGTGCCGCAGACAATGGCTGAACTGACGAGCCTGCCGGGCGTGGCCCGTAAAACTGCCAACGTAGTTTTGGCCCATGCTTATGGCATCAATGCGGGCGTTACGGTGGATACCCACGTCAAGCGGCTGAGCCGCCACTTGGGACTCACTCAGCAAGCTGACCCCGTCAAAATCGAGCAGGATTTGATGAAGCTGCTGCCCCAGGCCGACTGGGAAAACTGGTCAATTCGGCTGATCTACCACGGGCGAGCGGTTTGCAATGCCCGCAAACCCGCCTGCGATCGCTGCCAGCTCGCCGATTTGTGCCCTGCCGCCAAAACTGCCCCGCAGAAAGTAAAAGCAAATCAGGCTTGAATATCTTTTGCGGCAGCAGCTATTCGGCCAAAATGGTCTATAATTATAGACTGTGTAATTACTAATCAGCAAACAGCAAACAATCTTTCATGGCTAAAAAGAGCATGGTCGAGCGGGAGCGCAAGCGTGAAAAGCTTGTGGCTAAATACGCCGCTAAGCGCGAAGCTTTGCTAGAAGAGTTTCGGCAAGCAGAGAACCAGCAGCAAAAGCTGGAGATTCATCGCAAGATTCAGCAGCTTCCCCGCAATAGCGCCCCTAGTCGCTTGCGCAATCGCTGCTGGCTTACAGGTCGTCCTAGAGGCTATTACCGGGACTTTGGTCTTTGCCGTAACGCCCTTAGAGAAATGGCCCACGAAGGTCTTTTGCCAGGCGTCGTCAAGTCGAGCTGGTAGAAAACTAAAGTATTTGACTGCTAGGGCATGGTGTACCATGTCCTATTTTTGTATGCTCGCGCAGCTTGTGCAGCTTGAGTTAAATTTGCCCGCCTTTACCTATCAGCGGGCGGGTTAACGGCTTGATAGAGAGCGGAATAGTCCTGCTCGGCTAACCCTGCGGCGATCGCCTGCTCGGCTATTTGACTCACGCTTTTAGTCAGTTCAGCTTCAATGCCTGCCGCCTTAGCCGCTTCGACAAACAGATTCATATCTTTGAGCAGGTGCTTGGTCGGAAAGTTGGGATCGTCAAAGCTGCGATTCAACATGCGATCAAGTTTTTTATCGAAGGTAGGCGCATAGAGGGCACTCTCCCGCACAATCGCCATAAACTTTTCTGTCTCAATACCTTCCTGCTGCACCAGAGCCAGACTTTGAGCAAAGCCTGCCGTCAGCGCCCCAATGAGCTGATTCATCGCTAGCTTAGTCGCAGCAGCGGTACCTACTGGCCCAATATGCATAGGCTGGCCCAGGCTTTGCAGCAGCGGTGACCACTGGCTAAACTGCGCCTCAGTGCTGCCTACCATAATTTGCAAACTGCCTGCCTTCACCTGGGGAATGCTGCCGAGAACCGGCGCTTCCAGGTAGTTTCCGCCAGCAGCGACTACAGCTTCACCAATCGCGCGGCTCTGGGCTGGGGCAATAGTTCCCATTTGAATAACCGCGCGATCGCCGAGTAGGGGCTTAGCGGTGGCCGATAGCAAAGTTTGCTCAATCGCGGTGGCATCGGCCAGCATTAAAATCAGGCAGTCTGATGCCTGAATAGCTGCAGCAGGCTCCGTTGTGACGGCTATTCCGGCAGCTTCTACGTCGGCTAGTTTAGCGGCTGTGCGGTTATAGGCCGTTATCTGGTGGCCTGATTGTAAAAGTTTTAGGGCCATTGGCTGGCCCATCAGTCCAGTTCCGAAGAGGCTAACTTTCACGGTAAAGATCCTAATTGCGCAATTACTCAGGCGCAGCAGCGACCTGAGTTGTCAACAGCATCACCTGACTGCTGTCTACGATGAAGGTGGTAAAGTTGCGATCGCTGAGCTGAGCCAGGGCTCTGCCTACGGCTGTCACGTCGGCGCTTTGAGTCACCAGCAGGTAGGGCTGCTGCCGGTAAACCACTAAGCCAACGGGCTGATCTAGCTCCTGCTGCAGATCGAAAGCCACCTCTGGGCGATCAAAATAGTCAACTAGGACGGCATAGCCCGCTGATAGAGGCTGCGGCGCATACACAGGCGAACCTTCTGCCGAACCCGTTGCCGCTAGAGCGGCTGTTGCTTCTGCCGGACTGGGAGGACGGGCAACGAAGGCCTGCTGTCCTTGTACTTCCGTCATGTATTGGGCCCAGGCATTCGCCGTCTCCAGGCTAGTAAAGCCACCGGCCCGTACCACCACGTCATTGAGGTAGTTGCAGACCATTGCGGTACTGCTAGCTGGCAGTTCTGCCTGAATGCGATCGCGTACCTCAGAAGTTTCGCCTCGCACCAGCAGCAAATATTCGCTGGCACTAGGAGGCGGGCAAGGGGGAAACTCAGTCTGAGCGATCGCCGGGCTGCCAGCCAAACCAAGAGCGGCCAGCAACATTGCCGACCCAACACCAAATTTGCGATTCATACAAACCTCCGCACAACAATACTGCATCAGCTAGCGGTCGTCAGGGAAGCCAGCGGATCGGGAATGGTGTCAGAAGGTGCTTCAAACTCGCCAGTAGCGATATATTCCAGCCGCAGTTTCAGCCAGGTGATAAAGGTCGGATTGGTAGAAACCACTGCTGCTGCTGGCTGTGGGCACTTGGCTTTTACCTCAGCTAGCTCCGGAGCTTCCAAAAAAGCGGGCTGCAAGATCAGCCAAAAATCTTTTTCTTTTTCCTGTTCCTGATAGTGCCGGATGCGCTCTTTAATCACTTCGTCAAAAGGCTCTTCCTCTAGTAAAAAGCGCTGACTAGCAGCCGCAAAGTAATAGGTCGTCATAGCCGTGGGTTTTTCTTGTAAGTCTTCAACTATATAACCAATAAACCAGCTTGAGTGCTCTCTTGTCGCGCCTGATAATAATTCAAAACTCTCCGCGAATGACCTGCTTCATTTCGCGGACAGCTCGCTCTATACCGACTAAAGCCGCTCGGCTAATAATTGTGTGACCAATATTGAGTTCTTCCATACCTGTTAAGCAGGCCACCGGATAGGTGTTCCAATAGGTTAGGCCGTGTCCAGCGTTGACGCGCAGCCCAGCCGCGATCGCCTGCTGACAGCCCTGTTCCAGCATCTGTAGCTCAGAAGCCCGCGCTGTCTCCGTCTTAGCTTCGGCATAGCGCCCGGTGTGCAGTTCAACAAACTGCGCTGAAGTCGCTGCAGAAGCTTGAATTTGCTCCGGATCGGCATCGATAAACAAGCTAACCGGAATGCCTGCCGCCTGCAGCGTCTTAACCACATCGCCCATGCGCTCAGCTTGTCCGGCAATATCCAGCCCCCCTTCAGTGGTCACTTCTTCCCGGCGCTCCGGCACTAAGGTCACATAGTCCGGATCAAGCGATAGGGCAATTTGCACCATTTCGTCGGTGGCCGCCATTTCTAAGTTTAGGTGGGTACGGACTGTCTGCCGCAGCAGCTTCACGTCCCGATCTTGAATGTGTCGCCGATCTTCTCGCAGATGGACCGTGATACCATCTGCTCCCGCCAATTCTGCCAAAGCCGCTGCCGCCACCGGATCGGGTTCTACCGTGCGCCGGGCCTGACGAATAGTGGCAATGTGATCGATATTGACCCCTAACGTTGGCAAGCTCAATTCTCCCGTAGAAACGCTGCCTCTCATTCTAGCCGAAGCCTTTGGCTCCCAGGCTAGAAATCAATGGAACGGGCCGGGAAGGCATATTCCGGTTCCGGTTCCGGTTCTATGTCATCTTCGATGGGCAGATCCATCCACTCCTCTGCTGCCGCGATCGGAATTTCCGCCCCGTTGACAATAGCGCCTAGCAGCCGCACCGTTTCAGATTCTTCAAGCTGTTCTAAGGCTGCCAGCAGCACTGTTTTCTCAGTATTGTTGGGCCGTGTTACTAAAATCAGCCCATCTGTTTGCGACTCCAGAATCATGGCGTCATTGTTATGACTTAGCGCTGGCGCATCTAAAATTACCATGTCAAAGCGGACGCGGGCATCCTCAAAGAAACGGCGCATCTCGCTAGATTCTAGAACGGCGGCGGCCTGTCGCTGAGGCCCCGGACTGGGCGAAATATATAAATTTTCGATACCGGGCACTAAGCGAATATTATCTCCCAGCTTGCCACCGTAATAGCGCAGCGGTTCGATGGTAGCCTGCCGCTCTGGCGTTACCCCCAGCTGCTCTGCTTGGGAGGCGGAGCGCAGGTCGGCTTCGATCAGTAGCGTCCGTTTGCCAGCCCGCGCCGAAGCGATCGCCAAATTGTAGGCGCTAACGGTTTTGCCTTCGCCGCCTTTGGTACTGGTAATTAGAATCACCTTGGGCTGCTTGGTGTTAACTGACTGAGGTTCGTTGGCTAGCTGGCGCTGCTCTAGCGGCGAAGCAGCCGTTGGT
>JAAHIC010000286.1 GCA_010671965.1 Leptolyngbya sp. SIO4C5 | reverse complement strand
TTCCTGGGCGCTCTCTTTAACCACCGGATCGGTTGAGACGAACCAAATAGCCAGCGGGATTCCGGCTGAGAGCAACAGGGCACTGAAGAAAATAGAGCCGTGGCTCAGACCCACTAGAAGCTTACGTTTATCACTATCGTAGGTACCTTGCATTCTATAAATTCCCTTTGAATAATTTTTTCCTATCCTAGCGCTCCTGCTAAAAGCTGAAACTCTGTTAAAAGCCGTAAAATTCCCCCTTGCTAATTTTGTTAAAACAGCTCGTTCAAGACTGTTTTAGCTGATGCCTTTGTAAGGGTCATGCTTCTTCGGCTGGAGCGGGCGATCGCCCTTCGGTTATTGGCTCAGCCGCAGCCGCACTGGGTTGGGGGGCAGGCGGCGCGGCGGCTCCCTGAATCATCTGCCCGGCCTTGCCAATCAGAGTGGAGAGTTTGCCGTCTTCCAGCAGAGAATTAATCAGGGCTAAGCCGCTGGTGGAGAGCAGCAGCTTATTAATGTCCTGCATGCCGTTGCCGTTGCCGTTGCCGTTGGCGCCGGGGAAGGCATAAATTTTGGCATCGCCAATTACGCCAGGCTGAGGAGCGAGGGCCTGCAGCACTTCCGGCAGTTTTTCAGCCAGTTGGGGCCAAATTTGGGCAATCACTTCAGCCGTGAGGTTGGGATTGCTGATGGCATTTTTAGCCGTGATGCGGGCCTCAATCCCGGCTGCTTCCGCCAGCGCTTTATCCCGCTCAGCATCGGCTAAAGTCCGAATCGCTTCGGCTTCTAATTCTGCTGCCTGCCGGGCGATCTCGGCCTGCCGCCGCCGCCGGAACACGTCAATTTCCACCACGTTTTGATCGGCAATGCGGCGCTCTTGGGCCTCTCGCTCCGCCGCGATCACCGCTAGCTGCTGCTGCCGCTGGGCCTGCTCGACTGCTGTAGCTGTCCCTACGGCTTCTTGAGCTTGGGCGCGTTCGGCTTCAGCGCTGAAGCGATCGCGTTCTCGCTCCGCAATCGCGATCGCCGCTTCCTGCTGGGCCACCTTAGATTCGCGTTCGGCTTCTGCTAAATCCACCTGCGCCTTAAAGTTAGAAGCATCAACCGCTTTCTTTCGGTTGACCTCAGCCACTTCAGCTTCTTGCTTCTGCAGTGCCTGGGCTACTTTGAGCTGCTTTTGCCGCTCCTCTAGCTCAATATCGGCCTCAATCTGGCTTTGCTGCACGCTCAGCTTACGCTTGATTTCCTCTTCCTCGACCGACTTTTCCTGCAGGATTTTGGTGCGCTGGGTGGCGGCAGCTTCGCGATCTTTAGACTCCTGAATTTCTCGCTGCCGCTGGGCTTTGAGCGATTCTACCTCTAGCTGTTGGGCCAGGTTGGCGTCTTCTTTTTCCTGAGCAATTTGCAGCGATCGCTTTTCGGCATCCAGCTCTTTTTGCTCAATCGTCACCTGGGTTGCCAGCTCTACTTCCCGCTTCTGCTGAATCGAGCGCTGAATCGTTTCTGTCCGCAGCCGCACTCCCTGAGCGTCAAAAAAGTTATTGGTGTCGTAAGTGTCACTTTCCTCAATTTCAGAGATAGCAATGTTGTTGAGCGTCAGGCCCACTTTTTTCAAATCTGGCTCAATCAGATTCAGTACCTCCTGAGCAAAGCCCAGCTTGTCTGAATCAATTTCGGCCAGGGTTTTGGTTTTGGCCGCGGCGCGAATACCGTCATCAGCCCGTTTCTCTAAAGCGTTTTTGATGTCGGTGGGCGTAATTTTGCCCTGGTTAGAGAGCCGCGCCGCCGCCATCAGCACGTCCTGTTCTGAGGGGCTGATGCAGACATAGAGGGTAACGCGCATATCCGCCCGCAGATAGTCCTGGGTGCGCACCGCCAGCTTGCCCGTACGCTCAACATCGATAGATATTTCTCGCAGCGGTACCCGTGTCAGCTCGTGAAAGCCGGGCAGCACCACGCAGCCGCCGTTGAGAATGACCCGCTTCTGCTTGCGGATCACGCCGCCGGTTTTGACAAAAGCCTCATTGGTCGGCGTGATTACATACACCCGCGTGTAGGCCCACACCGCCAGCAGCAGCAACACTACGATGGTGACAACACCACCAGAGGCCAGCGCCCCCAGCCCGCTAAACTGTCCCAGCGTGGGAGTACCCACTGAGGCCACCGACGCTTCAGCGGGCAGGGCCGCAAGATCCTCAGAAAATTCGGTTTCGGACAGTTCAACTGCGGGCAGGGTCGGCAAAGTTTGAAGCAGAGTCAGCCAAAACATGATGAGTACTCAAATTTAGGGTAAAGATAATAAAAATTAGGACTTCGGCGGCCCATTATCAGAGAGCCAGCGTTCCTGATCGATGCTGTCTTTGGCAATGACGATATAGCTGCGGGGCGATCGCTCAATCACAATGACATTGGCTCCCCGCCGCACGGTAATTTCGGCCCAGTCGGGCATGACAGCACTGACGGTGACTAAGTTACGGGCCGCATCAAGCACGTCAACCTGACCAATTTTGCCAGAGCTTTCAAAGGGCAGGGCCGCCGATACCACCCGGCCCACGCAGCCAATCAGCCGATCTTCGCTAGCATCTTCGCTAAAAGCGGCAAAGACTTTGCCCACGGGGCGAGCGACTAAACCACCCACAAGCAACGCGATCGCCAGGGCTAATACCAGCACCACCCCGGCTAAAAATCCAGCCGGAATTTGACCGATCACCTCCGCGATCGCCACGTTCAAAATCCAGCCGCTCAGTCCCCACACGCTAAAGTCCAAAGCAAGTAGCAAAATCAGCGGTGCCCGACCAATGCCAAACCAGGCTAAAACCTGCCCAAAACTGAGTTCGCCATCGCTATCGGCGTCGAAATCAAGCGGCTGAGTGTCTGCGTCTAGATCAGCGTCTACATCCAGATCGGCATCGACATCCAAATCAGCATCAAAATCAACATCCGTATCTACTTCCAGGTCATCGTCGCCGCCGCCTGAGAAAATCACGAGCAGGAACAGCAGCACGCCGGTGCCTAAAAATATCCAGTAAGGCAGATTAGCCAGATCAAAAAGCATATTGGGTCAGACCACAATCACGCCCAAGATAGCCGCAAATTATGCCTGTAGGGGGAAGCGGATAGCTTTTTTAACGATTCGTTTTGAAGTCAATGTGGGCGGGAATAGCAATACCCACCTGATCCAAAGCTCCCTTCAGCCGCCGCCGAAACTCCCGCGCCACCACCCACTGCTTCAGCGGCTGGGTCTTAATCCAGACGCGAATCATCAGCCCTCGCTCATCAAATTCTTCAACCCCTAGCACCTCTGGCTGGGCTAGAATCGCCTCCTGCCACTGCGGGTCCTGACTCATGGTGCAGGCAACGGTTTGAATGATGTCTAAAACCTGATCGACATCGGTGTGGTAGCCGATGGGAATAAACAAGTCCGCCCGCGACCAGTGACTAGAATGATTGGCAATTAGGCGAATTTCGCTGTTGGGAATGGAGACTAAGCGGCCCTCATCATCTCGGAGCTGGGTAATCCGCAGATTCATATTTTCCACCAGTCCCCGAATCCCCTGAATTGTTACCACATCTCCAACGGCGTACTGGTCTTCCAGGATAATGAAAAAACCGTTGAAGGTGTCTTTAATCAAATCTTGCGCTGCCAGCGACAGCGCTACGCCCACAATACTGGCCCCGGCAATTAGCGGCACCGTATTGATGCCCACCGCCGCTAGGGCAAACAGGCTGCCCACAGCAATGCAGCTTAGGGTGACTACGCCGCGAATCACTCTGGAGATAGTGTTAATGCGCAATCGCAGGCGGCGATTTACTTCAGCGGTCAGGTCATCTTCACTGGCGATCGCGGAGCTGAGCCGACTGATTAGGGCATAGCTGAGGCGAATGCCCATGTAGGTTATTAAGGCCACAATGCCAATTTTGACCGGATTTTCTAACCCTTCGACAATGCGCACCTGCAGAATGCGAGTCTGGGGAAAGCGACTGAGAATCAGCAGGATGCTACCAATCCACAAACCAACCTGTATAAGCTGAAAAAAGCGGAGCTGGGCCTCGGTAAAGTTCCACTGCTGCCGCTGATTGAGCCAGGTGAGTAACGGGATTGAAAGGGGAAGGCGAGTTCCGGCCAGTTCTACCTTCTGATGGCGCAGCTGCTTTTCCCAGCGGCCCAGCACCCAGTTGAAGATGAACAAGCTCAGACCCACCAGCACCGCTAAGATCGCCTGTTGAACCAGATAAACGGGCTGCCGCTCCCGCCGCGATCGCGCCAGGCTCTCCCTCACACGCTGCACGATCATATCGGCGGCTGTTTCTACGTCTACTCCCCGCAGTTCAGCATCTAGGCGAGTAACGCTCATCAACCGGGTCAGTGGCTCAGGACTGATACCCAAATAAATTTCAGGTGCTTTGCGCAGCGTGGTTTCCGCAGACTGGTTTGCCTCCTCTGAACTAAGCTCCACAGGCTGCACCCGAATTTCACTCTGCAACTGGGGATTGGGAGCCTGCATATAGCGATCGCGCATCTCCCGTAGAACCGCTGCAATAGCGTTGACTCGCTCACTTAGGTCTGAGCGCGGCGCGGCCACTCGGAAGGGACAGTAGCCATCTAACCGCACGCAGGCTACTTCAATCTGCACTGCCGGATCATCCACGCTCTGGTTGAGAGTAGGCAAATTAATATCGATTAGCGTATCTTGAGCCAGTCCTGGCAGGCTGCAAAACAGCAGGCTCAGGCTGACTAACAGGATCCAGAGACATCGGCGTTTCATACGGAGCAGGGGGCGATCGCGTTTTTTCTATTATTCAGTGTTTGCAGAGGCCGCGACCTAATTTATTAGACGGCAGGCTTGCCCATTCACGCCTGGGTTGAGATCTGCTGTTCTCTGTCAGGAGTCAGATGTGCCCCAGCTGCATTTTTTTGATACTAAGTTTGAGCTATTTTTGCCCTAAACTGCTGATTGCTCGATCACTTTCAGCGGTGTTTAATACACCCACCGCAGAGCGGTGCTACTTCAGTTCATATCCGAAATCAGCAATACCCCAATTATTTAAATTTTCAGTCTTAGCGCCGCCATCCGCTTTGACTGCAAAGCTATAGAAGCGTTTATGGTTTGTGCGATCGCTAGATAAGTTCTCATCCTTGGAGAAAGCAAACTGTGACTAGTCCGATTGAATTTAAGCTGCTAGCGCCTTACAACAAAGCCGCAGCCCTGATTGGTTCTTTCTCCGACTGGGAAGATATTCCCCTCGAGAAAGGGGACGACGGCTACTTTCGGACGCAGGTTGACCTGGAAGACGGCATCTATCAGTATCGCTTTCGCGTCCAGACCAAAAGCTGGTTTTTCGATCCTGACGAATGGGTAACCATCACCGATCCTTGTGCCACTAATATTGACGACGCTAGCCAGAACGGCATTATTCGCATCAAGGACGGCAAAGCCATTGTCGATACTTACGTTTGGCAGTACGATGACCAACCGCTTCCTCCAGATCACCAGCTAGTTATCTATGAGATGCACGTCAGCGATTTTTCGGGTGGTGAAGATGATCCCTATCCCAGAGGCGACTATGAGCACGTCATCGAAAAGCTAGACTACCTCTGCGAGCTGGGGATTAACGCCATTGAGCTGATGCCTATTAAGGAGTATCCAGGCGACTATAGCTGGGGCTATAACCCTCGCTACTACTTCGCTTCAGAGTCTAGCTATGGCAGCACAGAAGATTTGAAGCGGTTAATTGATCAGTGTCACGGGCGCGGCATTCGGGTTTTCATGGACTGCATTTACAACCACTCCGATGATGAATGCCCGCTGACCCAGATTGATCACGACTACTGGTATCACCATTCACCTCAGGATGAGGAATACAATTGGGGGCCAGAGTTTAACCACGAGTTCTATGACGAAAAATATGATCGCTTTCCGGCTCGTCAGTTTGCGGGAGAGGTGATTCGCTTTTGGATTGAGGAATATCATATCGACGGCATTCGCTACGATGCCGCTCGCCAAATTGATAATTTCGACTTTTTGGGCTGGGTTACGGCCGAGGCAGAAGACTGGTCTGGGCCCAAACCTTTCTTCAATGTGGCTGAATACGTACCAGAAGATGCTGGCGTCACAGGGTTAGAAGGCCCTATGGACAGCCTATGGCACTATAGTTTTTACTTCACGCTGCGGGAACATCTCTGCGACGATCAGTTTGACTTAGAAAAGCTCAAAGACGCTTTGGACTGCCGCCGTCAGGGCTATGCAGGCGCTGTCAATGA
>JAAHIC010000285.1 GCA_010671965.1 Leptolyngbya sp. SIO4C5 | reverse complement strand
CGCGCCGTACCGTCATTGAACAGGCTGAAGGTGAGCTGACCGATATCTCCCTGATTGCCAATGAGCAGGTGTTAGTGCTGCTGACCGAGCAGGGCTATATCAAGCGGATGCTCGTAGATACCTTTGAAGCCCAAAGCCGAGCCACGCGGGGCAAGTCAGGTACGCGGATGAAAGAGGATGACGTCATCGAGCACTTCATTACCTGTTGTACTCATGACAACGTGCTGTTCTTCAGCGATCGCGGCGTAGCCTATTCCGTCCCGGCTTATCAAATTCCGGTGGGATCGCGTACGGCTCGTGGTATTCCTGTCGTGCAGATGCTGCCAATTCCTCGTGACGAAAAGATTACCTCGGTGCTGGCAGTCTCCGAATTTACCGATGATGATTACATCGTCATGCTAACCCAGGGGGGCTATGTCAAAAAAACCGTCCTGTCGGCCTTCAGTAACATTCGGGCCAATGGCCTAATTGCCGTTTCGCTAGAGGAAGGGGATCAGCTCCGCTGGGTTCGATTGGCTAAAGAGACTGACAGTATTTTGATTGGTTCGCGTCAGGGGATGACAATTCACTTCCAGGCCGATCACAATCAGCTTCGCCCCCTCGGTCGACCTACGCGGGGTGTACGGGCCATGTCTCTCAAGGACGATGACGAGCCTATCAGCATGGACATTTTGCCTGCTCAGGTGATCGCTGACGTGGTACAGGCAGGGGAATCTGAAACTGATGCTGAAACTGATGAAGATTCCGAAGACTTAGAGCTAGATTCAGCCAGTCAGGCTGGGCCTTGGGTTTTAGTGGTGACAGGGGGGGGGTTAGGCAAGCGGGTACCCGTCTCAAATTTTCGGCTACAGAACCGGGCTGGCATGGGCTTGCGGGCTATCAAGTTTCGCAAAAAGCAGGATCACTTAGTGGCTCTGCGAATTGTCAACGAAGAGGACGAAATGCTGATTGTGACCAGTCGTGGCATCATCATTCGTCAAACCGTAGACG
This sequence comes from Leptolyngbya sp. SIO4C5, assembly GCA_010671965.1. Lineage (GTDB taxonomy): Bacteria > Cyanobacteriota > Cyanobacteriia > Phormidesmidales > Phormidesmidaceae > Sphaerothrix > Sphaerothrix gracilis. The sequence continues at coordinate 5,263 of JAAHIC010000285.1, read as the reverse complement.
CTATCTCGATTCAGTCTCGGATGGCGACCGGGGTACGGGTGCAGCGTTTAGACGGGGAAGACGCGATCGCGGCGGTTGCTCTAGTACCGCCTGTGATTGAAGATGAAGTGCTAGAGGCTATGAGCGATTAAGCTTGCTCTCTAGGCGTCGCTCTAAGCTAAGGCACCAATGACTACACAGACTCTGTCAGGATAACTTGGCAGAGTTTGTCTTTGAAGGGCTAGAATTTCCTGACTTTGAGCCTCTAAAATTAAATTTATTATTCAGCTAAAATTTGCCCGATATTGAGGCTGCTTAATTCTTGTCTTTCCGTATTTACTGGGATTGGCCGCATGACTTGGAAGCGAATCGGGCATACTATTAAGAACTGTCGATATTGCCATCTTGTTCATGACAAGCCTGCACCGCTTGAATGAGCCTCATACCGAACTTAGCCCGCTAGCACTATTGGCAGAAACGACTTCTGATCTAATCTGTCAATACGATGCGGCAGGTCACTATTTGAACGCCAATCCAGCGGCTACCCTAGTGCTAGGTTTGCCACTTCAGCTCATCAAAGGCCAGTCTCCCGGTGCGCTGAGTCAGAACGCAGCGGCTGTGGATCGAGACGTGCTTTGGCAAATTCAGGCAGAAGTGTCCCAGGTACAGCAAACCAAACAGTCCCTAAGGGTCATTCATACTTTCCCAGTCGCGGCTGGCGCTAAACTGTACGACGTGATCTATACGCCTATCCTGGACGAGGCTGGTGAAGTCGCTCAAATTTTCAGTCATGGCCGGGATGTTACCCACTATCAGACAGCCTCTGTCTTAGAGAAGCTGTCATCTGCCGAAGCGCTGGTTGGCATCGAAATGCCTAACTTAGACAGGCTCAGCCCTCAGGTCATGCGGGAAACCACTGCATCCCCTAAACGCCTGTCAGCGACTGATCTCAGACAAGCCGTTCGGATTCGCCACAGCGCTGAGCTGTTGCAGCTAGTGCTAGACAACATTCCCCACTATATTTTCTGGAAAGATCGCAACTCGGTGTATTTGGGCTGCAACCGCAAGTGGGCAGAAATGGCGGGTTTGGCCAGCCCAGAAGCCGCCATTGGACTGACGGATGATGACTTACCCTGGACTGAAGAGCAAAAGAGCTGGTATGTAGAATGCGATCGCCAGGTGATGGAATCGAATACGCCAATGCTCAAGATCAAGCAGTCTCAGCTACAGGCTGATAACAAGCTGACCTGGCGTGAAGTTAATAAGCTGCCGCTGCATGACGCCGCTGGTAAAGTCATTGGCCTGCTAGGCACCATCGAAGACATCACCGATCGCAAACGAGCTGAAGATCTTTTAAAGCAGTCAGAAACCCGGTATCGGCGACTGGCCCAGCGCGAAGAATTACAAAATCGCCTTGTGGGTCAAATTCGCCGCTCCCTGAAGCTAGAAACTATTCTGCAAACGGCTGTTCAATCGATTCGAGAAACCTTAGGCAGCGATCGCGTTTTGGTTTATCAGCTCGGTCAAAACTGGCAGGGAAGGGTTTTGGTGGAAGCTGTAGCCAATCCTTGGCGCTCTGTGTTAGCTCTAGCAGAGCCTGAGCGCTACTTTTCAGAAACATTCGCGGAGCAATATCTGCAAGGCCGGGTTTCAGCGCTGCGGGACATTCATAATTCTGATCTGGAAGCTTGCCATGTTGAGTTTTTAAATCGCTTTCAAGTTCAGGCCAATTTGGTAGCGCCTATCCACACCCAAGAGACTCTGTGGGGGCTGCTGATTGTCCATCAGTGTCGCAGTTCCCGCGACTGGCAAGAAACCGAAATTGAATTGATCAAGTACCTAGCTGAGCAGCTTGGCGTGGCAATTCGCCAGTCAGCCCTCTATCAGGAAGCCAAGAAAAACGCTGCCGAAGCTCAGGCACAAACCTGCGCTTTGCAGGCTGCTATTCAAGAACTGAAACAGACACAGGCTCAGCTAGTCCAAACTGAAAAAATGTCTAGTTTGGGTCAGCTCATTGCCGGGCTGGCCCACGAAATTAACAACCCCGTTAACTTTATCTACGGGAACGTCAATCATCTAGAGCAGTATGTTCAAGACATACTAGAGCTACTCGACCTTTATTGCCAGCAATACCCCACACCCGCTGCCGAGATTGCCGCTAAAACTGAAGAAATTGATCTTCCCTTTTTGACTGAGGATATTGATAAGATTCTGCAGTCGCTGAAAGTGGGAACCAGTCGGATTCGCCAAATTGTTCTGTCGCTGCGAAACTTCTCCCGCTTAGATGAGTCAGTCGTCAAGTCTGTTGATATTCATGAGGGCATTGACAGCACGGTTATCATTCTGCAGCATCGTCTCAAGCCAACGGCAGAAAGAATGGGTATCACGGTCGTTCGAGACTATGGGGAGCTGCCAATTGTAGAGTGCTATCCCGGCCAGCTCAACCAGGTTTTCATGAATATTCTCAGCAATGCTATTGATGCGCTTGAAGAAGCGATCGCCTCTGGACGCTGGGCCGATATGCCTTTAGGCCATGATGGACAGCCAGAGCAGGGGCCTTATATTGAAATTCGCACCCAGACTCTAGAGACTAACAGAATCGCAATTTACATTAGCGACAACGGGCCGGGCATTCCAGAAACGCTGAAACAAGAAATTTTTGATCCTTTCTTCACCACTAAGCCGATTGGCAAAGGCACAGGTCTTGGCCTTTCCATCAGCCATCAAATTGTGGTTGAAAAGCATCGGGGCTATTTGAACTGTGCCTCTTCTGCGGAAGAAGGAACTCAATTTTATATTGAAATTCCAGTTACTCAGTTGGATAGCTTGGACAGCAGGCTGTCTGAAACTCCTGTCTAAGCGGGTAAGCGCAGTCAAACATGAGTCAATGCAGGTCGCGGTTGCGGCTCGAATCCCAATACCCGCATGGGTTCTGCTGCTGCTAGTCTGTCCTACAAATAATGAGTCTGCCTACTTAACTATGTCTCAACATCGGTCTTGCCCGCTTCAGGCAGCTTCGCCACGTGCAAAATAGCATCTCCCTGATTAACTAACGGGTTGCGGGTACAGCCAATCACAATTCCCTCATAGGGAGATTGAACCTTAGCGCTTCTGTTGCCAAAAGCATCTAGAATTACCCCCAGTAGCTGCCGCTTTTGCACCACTTCGCCCAGCGCCACCTGCATGTGTAAAATGCCGCTGCGGGAAGCTCTAGCCCACTGGCTGGATTTCACTTCGATGGACTGACTCTCGGCAGATAGCCGCTCGTCAGTGAACATTTCTAAGGCGTTCATCACGCGCAAAACGCCTTCTACCCCAATCTCAATCGCTTCGGCATCAAAGCGTAGGGCTTCACCTGCTTCATAAAGCAGCACGGGGATGCCCTGCTGGGCTGCTGCCTGCCGCAAAGAGCCATCGCGCATCGAAGACTGAATCATTAGCGGCGCATTGAAGGCCATTGCGCAGCGATAAGTTTCTGAATCGGCTAGATTGGCCCGGATCTGGGGCCAGTTGCTGCGGTGGTGAGACGCCGTATGCAAGTCAATGCCGTGGGTGCAGCGGCTGACTACCTCCCGCATAAATAGATAAGCCAGCCGAGAAGCTAGAGATCCCCTGGGTGAACCTGGAAAAGAGCGATTAAGATCGCGGCGATCGGGCAGGTAGCGCGACTGCTCAATAAAGCCGAAAACATTGACGATAGGCACTGCGATCAGACTGCCTCGTAGCTGCTTGGGCTGTACTTGGGTGAGTACCTGCCGAATAATCTCGACCCCGTTCAGCTCATCTCCGTGGATCGCGGCGCTAAGCCAAAGTCGCGGCCCCGGTTGGCTGCCGTTGATCACAGTCACGGGGAGGCTGAGCTGGGTCTGGGTTGGCAGACGGGCTACGGGTAGGTCAAGCTGCTGTTTTTTGCCGGGTGGAATACTGTAGTCACCGATCTCGATCGAGGTAGCCGATTGCTGCATCGTGAAGCCGATTAGCTGAATAGGTTGAAGCGCTGCAGCTGTGTCTCTAGCAGCTCTGGCAGGCTTTTGTTGAGAGCTGATTTACTCTCAAATACAAGACGATTGCGACCCGGCAGATCAAAGGGAAACTGTCCGGCTAGGTCATCGCGTTCCATTTGAGCCAGTAAAATCTGCTCTGTGCGCTTGCACTGTAGCGCATAGCCCATCTCAACGCAGACTTTAGGACTGGGAATTACCTGAGTTGGCGTCGTCTCTAACTGAGTGATGGGTGTGCCATCGGCAATGAAAAGCAGGCTGCGGCGAATTTTGCGCATCAGGGTGCTATTCAGCCGAATTGGGCCTTCGCTGAGGCGATGGGACTCTTCTAGGCCAATTTCAATCCGCGATCGCCGGTTAAGCTTTTCCAGCGTTGTCTGTAGCACCTCCCGCAGCAGGTCGCTGGACTTGGCATATTCCGTCTGGTAGCACAAAAAGACAGTAGGATCGAGGTTTGCCAGCGTGTCCTGCTTGGTGAAATAAATTTCGTGGCTGATCAGGTCAATATTGGAAATGCCGTAGGTGCCGCTGCCTTCAACATAAAACTCGACCCGATCGCCTTCTAGGTAGCGCTGGAACCAGGCCGATTCTTTAACTTCGTCTGCATCGTCAAGAAAGTCGGCTCGCAAAGCCGACTTCAGTAAGCTATTTTTACTCAACCGCAAATCGTGGGGGCGCTTTTCCAATTCGCGAGCAGGCTCATACTGCTCTAAGTACCAAGCTTTAAGGGCAATAATTGCCATAGCCGACTGCCTCAACTGTCTCGCATACTTTACCCTAAAAATATTTAAAACAACAACAGCACCCAATGCGACCTGAGTGACTTCTACCTGATGCTTGATCTTATCTGGAGTTGCTCTGACTGAAAGCTTCAATTTCTATGAAGGAATCAATCGCATGGCTCCCTTTTATCTAACGCGGAGAAGTATCAGTTTTCAAACTGGATGCTGTTGGTTTTGAACGAGACAGATCTGTATTTAACAGCTTTTTTACCTCTTTACTAAAGCGAACATCGGCTGTTTAATCTGCCAGGGAAGCTATTTAGCTTCAACTCAATAATAGCCCGATTTGCTATTAGGTAAGCTGTCTGAAACCAAAGTTTACGATGATGCGACAGCGCTTGAAAGCGTAGAGCTAACAGACTGGTAGAGCTGGCGGTCAGGTTTAGGCATCAACGGCCTGTCGGGCCTGCTGGGCGATCGCCAAAGTTTGCTCAAAGGTCAAGCTAGTTGCTGATAGTTCCCCAACCTGACTAAGCCAAAGTAAGTATTCAATATTGCCCG